>JAACFN010000135.1 GCA_009937455.1 Verrucomicrobiaceae bacterium
TCGCTGAAATAATCATCATTTTCATAGGTCAGGGTGAGATTGTGACTCCAGCTGCCTGATTGTCTCCGGCTAAGCGAGATTGAAGCTCCAGTAGCCCAGTAGCTTGTGTTGCCAATGGTATTCGAAGCTTTATAATTTCTCCAGATGGATGCGCGCAAACTGGTACGCGGCCCAAGCTGATGACTGACGCCCATGCGTAAGTTAATGCCGTCGTTACCACTGCCCGCGTCTGAACCATCGAATTCATAGGTACTCCAGCCGACACTGCCCGTGAATGCCGTTTTCCCTGTTGCATTATAAGAGCCCGTAATGCCCGCGCTGTAGCTGTATCTGTCCTGAGTGTTCTCGACACCTTGCCCGGCCCCGCTAAGATTACTAATGCCATATCCCACATAGGGTCCCACCGATATCTTGCCGGTGAGTTTATGTTGCAGCGATGCATTAAAATTATAACTGACATCATCGATCAAATCGCTGCTATCATAACTGGTCGATCTCGCCCGTGCTCCAAAATTCAGACTTGTTTTACCACTCAAGGCATGAGCCACCCTGATGCCCCCAGATAAGCTCTCACTCTCCACTATACCCTCGGAGAAACGACTGGATCCCTGCGACTGGTCATAATCCAGATCAAAACTGATCGTTGTCTTCGGCAGTCTGATATCGAGGCCCGCATCATTGTTGAAGTTAAAGCGGAACGAGTGATTGATGCCATCGTACTCCGAATTGTTGCTGTACATCTGGTAGCGGGGTGTATAGGAAACGGAGACGCGTGGAGTCATGTAATCAGAGATCACATTATCCTCGCCAAAAAGTCCTGGTGTTGTGAAGGTTAGTGTTGGCCCGATGGTAAAAATGATATCCGACTCTTCACCTTCGTTGTCGTCGTTAAGGAATACGTTACTCTCACCTCTAACCCCGGCATTGAGAGTTAGATGAAAGTAGTCCTTCCAGCTTTCTGCGTCTCTTGAGCTTCTGGGGAGTGGAGTCCCGATGCCTTCTTGGGGCGTCTCAAACAGATCACTTGGGTGGATATCTACATCCTGCGCCGCCGCGTTGTCGCTAAGTAACAGCGGTGTTATCACCATAGCCACTGCTAACGGGAGCAGTTTTGCGTGTGCAGCTTTGCGCGCGCGCGCCGTCTGTTTGCGCACCATAATTGCGTGCATCATTTTACCAAGGAAGATCATAGAATCATGTATGTTATCAATTGATGGGGGCTAGGTAGGGTGAAAAAGATGTCGTTAAACCACCTTCAGCGTGAATTATAAATAATTAAGTTAAGTTCGTCAATACTTTAGATTTGTTGATTTAGACCTCAATTGGCCCCTCAAATAAACCTCCCCTAGGACACTCAAAAGCAGGCTTGCGTAGCTAGTCAGCCTAAGCCATATTGACTGGCGTGCAAGGTGATAGTTCTGACAGCGTCTCACACACGAAAAATCGACGGAACTCGCTGAGGAGCAGAGGCAGAGGACGCGAGCCGATCTCCGTGCTTGCCAAAGGGCAAAATGCTCTGCAGCTCATCGGTGGCCTGCTGCTCATTGTAGCCATCTTTATTGGACCGCTATTAGCCGGATCCTACTATGAGCCCTGGCGCTGGCCTCTGGTCTACACAAGCGCCCTCTCAGCTCTGATCCTGATTTTGAGCGCTAAGCGCAATAAAAAGAGTGGGGCTCAGAGTGCGCGTGGCCGCCTCAGCAGTTTGATCCTGCTGTGTCTGCTGGTCTTAATCTCACTGCAAGGGCTATGGATGTGGTTTAATGCGTGGGGAGTATTTTATGCCTCTCCAGAATTTTATGACGCCGCCAGCCTGCCGTGGAGAATAGACTCACTCGACAATCAGCCATTCCCCAGCCTCCCTGGCACCGCCGATAAAGCGGAGGCATATGACCGCCTCAGCTACATTCTCCCATGTCTTGCTCTGATCTGGGGTGTTCGGCAGCTGGTCATCTCCCGCCCATCATGGTGTCAAGTGATTGCCAAATCGATTTTTTGGTCAGGAGCCACCATTGCTCTGGTCGGCATCCTCCAGCGTGCGACGGGCACCTCCTGCATCCTCTGGCTTGACGAGCTCGAGCAAGGTTTGATCACCAAGCATTTTTTTGCCACCTATCGCAGCCCAGGTATTGCCACCTGCTTTCTTAATGCTGCCCTTGCCCTTGGTCTGCCATCTGTGCTCAACGCACTCCGCAATGACCTAGATACACGGGGTTTCCGCGCTCGATTCCCTATGGCATATTTACTCATCACGGTCTCGGGGGTCATTATCCTGATATGCGCCGTGATCACAGCAGGCTCAAAAGCGGGCATGGCGTTCGGTGTCATCACCATTATTCTTTTTTGCATGCTCAACCGCCACGCCATCGCCAAGGCCTTCCGCGAGTCCTCTACGCAGATGTTTTTTGGCAACAAGCCGATCGAAAGGAATATTTTCATCGGGGCCATTATTTGCATCACCGTGTTTCTGATTCTGAGTTTTGCCGGCATCATGTCCGAACGATGGAGCGGCGCACACAAGCTCAACTACGGCTCTTTAACCGGCCGAATGCAGGCCAATGAGGTGATGCTTAAAATGGTCGACGACGATAGCTGGGGCGCTATGGGCATGGGACCTGGTTCATTTTATCCCTTGTTTCCGTATTACTCTGGGCAGATTGATACCATGATCACAGGCATATGGGTCTACGCGCACAATGACTACATGCAGACACTGGTGGAGTGGGGCTGGTTTGGCACCGCGCTGCTGATTGCATGTATTACTGGCGGCTACCTCATTCTAGCTCGCGAGATCTTTTTTCATCGTAATGATCACAGCAAAAGCCGGTTCATTCACATGCGAGGCTACCTCCTTGCGATGACGGTATTTCTGGTCCATGCCTTGATCGAATTCCCCTTCCAGATTGAATCACTGGCCGTCATATTCTCTGTGATGCTCGGCGTGGCATGGGCATCTCCAGCAGTGCGAGGACGAGATATCAGGAAAAAAGACAGATACGGCAGAAGCCGCAGAAGCAGGCGTGGCCGATACCGCAGGCGATCTAATAAGCCGCATTCCTCCCACTCTAATGAGGATCGTGATCTAGCGGACCAGCATGATCTTAGTGATGATGCTAGGAATGAAGCAATTTGACGATACGGGCGCCGTCGTCATGCTCAAAACTTAGCCAGGTGACTTGGGCGGGGATGAGGTCAGGGAATTTATCCGGCCACTCCACGACAACAACTCCATCTTCATCGAGGTATTCGTCCCAACCAATGCGCAGCACCTCCTCCTCTGAGCCCATTCGGTAAAAATCAAAATGATACAGCGGCAGCCGCCCGCCCTGGTATTCATGGACAAGCGTAAACGTGGGGCTCGTTACTTCTGGGCTGCCTCCCAGGCCATCGGCCAGATCATCAAACAGGCCTTGGGCAATGCCTTTGGTAAAATGCGTTTTGCCAGCACCGAGCCCACCCTGCAGTGCTAATACACTGCCCGCATGCAGGCCTGCGGCAACATCACGGCCCAGAGAGATCATGGCCTCTGGAGAATCTACCCGCACGCCGGCCTCCGTTAACTGCGCCATGCGCTCACTGTAAGAATCTGTCTTCATCTGTGGCTTTTATTAACTTTCCGCTGTGATGCTTATGCTGAACTTTGTCCGAGGGCCTTCATGCATCAACGGCGCCATGGGTATCGCCTCCAAACCCGTGCATGGCAAACTCAATCACATCGCTCAACATCTGCTCACGGTCTACCTCATCGGTATTCAGCTCATCATCACTACTACTGCTGCGGCTAAGCTGCAGAGCAAGTTTGCCTAAACCATGATAATAGACCACCGATCCTGAGGCAAAAACGATGTGTTTCACCAGGGTTTCAGGCGTGAGATGAGGCAAGCGAACCAGCAAGGTCTTCACGAAAATCTGAAACGCCTCGGTGTAGAGGTCTCTGCTCACTGACGGGATCGCGTAATCACTCTCAATCAGGTAGCGCGCAACCAGGCGCAGCATCAGGCCCGACTGGACGCCGCACTCTTCTGGCATGACCAATGGCCGCATGAAGGCTTCTAATATCGAGCGCAAAGGCAGCTTCTCCGCCCCTCCATATTTGGCAATCGCTTGCTCAAGAAGTTGTATCCGGTAGCTGTTGATCGGGTTCATGCAGCGTTTAACAGTCTCCTGCATCAGCCCTTCCTTACCGCCAAAGTGATAGCTGACACTCGCTAAATTAACCCCTGCCGCAGTCGTCACATCTCTGACCGATACGTCCTCAAATCCCCGGTCGCTATAAAGCTCCCATGCAGCCTCCAAAATCTGCTCTCTCGTACTCACGCGAGGTTGACAATAACCTATGGTGACGGCGATCGTCAATATTAAACGATCGTATGAACGCACTCCTGACTTTTCATTGATCGACACATGTGACCATGCTCCCTCATGGCGACGCGCATCGACTTTTTTCACCAAGACTGCCTTGAAGGCATGAGGGCGATGCCTGCTAAATCGGTCAATCTGGTGGTCACTTCCCCCCCCTACAATCTGGGAATTAAATACGATACCTACAAAGATCATACCGAACGCTCTGCCTTCATCGAGTGGTGCGTGGAGTGGGCCACTGAGCTCAAGCGCGTTATGCATGACGATGCCTCTTTTTTTCTCAACCTCGGGGCTGCCCCTCAAAACCCACTGCTGCCCCACCAGCTACTCCTCACCCTAACGCAGTCAGAAAACGAACCGCTCTTTGTTCTTCAGAATACATTTCATTGGGTCAAATCCATTTCCGTAGAAACCAGATCTGGCGAAACCATTAGCGCTGGGCACTTCAAACCGATTAATAGCCACCGCTACGTCAATGACTGCCATGAGTATGTTTTTCATCTCACCAAATCAGGGGAGATACCACTTGATCGGCGCGCTGCTGGTGT
>JAACFN010000136.1 GCA_009937455.1 Verrucomicrobiaceae bacterium
GTCATTGAGACGATGGGCCGGCACTGTGGCTACCTCGCGATGGCGTCAGCCGTGACCAGCGGTGCTGAGGTTTGTCTGGTTCCTGAGCTTGAGTATGATCTCGAGGCTATTCAGAAAAGACTACAAAAGGATATCGATAATGGTCGCCAGTTTCTCATCGCGATTGTCGCCGAGGGATGCCAGATGGGTGATTACCTGACCAGATGGATTAAGGATAAACTAAAAATGGATGCTCGCCTAACTATCCTAGGACACATCCAGCGCGGTGGTTCTCCCACCGTGCGGGACCGCCTCATGGCCTTTAAATTTGGCATTGCTGCGGTTGACTCACTGCACCGAGGAGAAACCAATAAGATCATGGTCTACAAGTCAGGCAGTTACTCTACCGTGCCGATCCATGAGCTCGCCGGTCAAACAGCGGGCATTGACCCCGTCCTAGTGGAGATCTGCAAGCCACTTTGCCGCTAAACACTCAGCTCAATCTTTGGCTCAATCTTGAGCTCAATCCTAAGCTGTTAATATTCACGCTCCAGGAGGTAGCGTGCGATCTGCTCAAGCCGTTTGCCCTTGCTGCCAAAAACACTGAGCGCACTGAGTGCTTTTTTAGTGAGTCTGGCGGCCTCTTTTCTAGAGGCCTCGAGACCAAGGACTGCTGGGTAGGTTGACTTATCCACCGCCTCGTCCTTGCCTGCTGTTTTACCCAGCATTTCTGTTGTCTGGGTGACATCAAGAATGTCGTCGATGACCTGAAAGGCGAGGCCGAGGTTATAACCAAAGGTAGTGAGTGCCTCGAGCTTGCGAGGGGTAGCATTGGCAGACATCGCACCAAGACGCGCGGAGGTCGTCAGAAGTGCTGCGGTCTTCGCTTCGTGAATTTTGACGAGGTCTTTCTTGCCGAGTTTTTTGCCTTCCCCTTCGAGATCAAGCACCTGACCTCCAATGAGCTTTCGGCTACCACCCGTGAGGGCTATTTCTTCGACATATTCCTTCACTCCATATCGCTTTGTCGCTGGAGTCTGGGCAATAATGGCAAAAACTTCGGTTAAAAGCGCATCACCGGTGAGCACCGCCATGCCCTCACCAAATACCTTGTGAGAAGTAGGCCGGCCACGGCGTAAATCATCATCATCCATGCTGGGCAGGTCATCATGTACCAGTGAATAGGTATGCATGAGCTCGGTGGCACATGCTGGGGCCAGCGCGTCATCTGTATTACCACCGCAGGCTTCAGCCGCAGCAAGACATAGAATAGGACGCAAACGTTTGCCGCCAGCAAAGATGCTGTAGCGCATCGCCTTATGAATCGTTTGGGGCTTGGTACTCTCACGCGGTAAAAATCTACCCAACGCGGAATCCACTTCTTTCTGCTTGGCCCTGAGCCACGGTTTGAGATCGTCCATCGGACTGGTGATAGCGGTTTAGCCTCTATTAGACAAGCTCGGCAATCTGAACCGCATTGAGTGCTGCTCCCTTGCGGACTTGGTCTCCCACCACCCACAAGGCGAGGGCGTTATCAAACACCATGTCCTTACGGATGCGACCTACAAGACAGTTGTCCTTCTTAGTGGTGTCCAGTGGCACAGGATAAAGGCTATTCTCCGGGTCGTCCTTCGCGTCTACCCCAGGACAAGCGGCATAGGCAGCACGAGCCTCGGCGACATCAACAGGGCGTTCAAATTGAGCCGTAACACTGACGGAATGAGATCGGTGCACTGGAACACGCACGCAGGTGCATGTGACTCTGAGATCGGGAAGGTTGAGAATTTTACGACTCTCGTTGAGCATTTTCAGCTCTTCCTTAGTGTAGCCATTCTCAGTGAAGGCATCCACATGCGGAATGACGTTGGAGGCAATCTGGTGAGGGTAAACATTTTTCATGTCCTCGGTGACCTCTCCACCAGCACCCAATACTTTAATTTGCTCGTCGAGCTCGATGATGCCCTGGGCTCCACTTCCGGAGACTGCCTGGTAACTAGAAGCAATAATACTGCGCAGGCCGTAGAGCTTATGCAGCGGACTCAAGGCCATCAGGGTAATGATGGTGGTGCAATTAGGATTGGCAATGATGCCTTTTGGCCTGTCCTTGATCGCCTCTGGATTGACCTCAGGAACAACCAGAGGCACTTGATCATCCATGCGGAAAGCCGATGAGTTATCAATCACGACAGCCCCTGCTGCTGCAGCACTGGAGGCGTATTCTAGAGATAAGTCGCCACCTGCACTAAATAGGGCGATATCCACTCCCTCGAAGCTATCATGTGTTAATTCCTTAACTTTGATTAAATTCCCTCTGAATGGAATCTCTTTGCCGGCAGATCTGGCGGAAGCTAGTAGGGTTAGTTCACTAATTGGGAAATTACGCTCATCCAAACAATCCAGCATTTCCTGCCCGACTGCACCCGTAGCCCCCACGATTGCTACATGTTTTGCTTCTGAAATGGTCATGACAGATGCTGACATCGCTGAAATACAAGGCCCTGTCAACTCTGTCATCCTGTCAATTTGTCATTTCTCACAGGCAAAAAAAACTGCGATTTTCTGCTTTTTCTTATTTTCATTTAGCACAAACGCAATAGTGTGGTATGATTTGCCCATGGCTATTACGAAAAGAACTCGTTTCTCTCGCCGCGTCCCAGATCACGTGACTGATGAAATCGTCAATGTATTGGGGGATGATGACAGCTTCTTCGGATTCAATGATTTATTTGAAGCTGTTTACGCGCGACTTAAGGAACGCAACGCCGTCAGCGGTGGAGAAGAAATGCTCCGCCTCCGCGCATACGAAAAACTACAAAACCTTGTCACCCGTGGGATGATCGAGAAAGAAGGCAAAGAGTATAAAGGATTAGCTAAGCTATCTGAAGCTCACAGTGACTTCTTGGCCGCTCAAGATTCTGCCTAGGTTCGCCCTAGCGATTTAAGATCCCTCAACAAAATTTCGTGCTGGTTATTACCATGCGAACTGTTTTAAAAACCCGCATCACCAAATCACTAGGTGGTGCGGGTTTTCTCTTTAGCTGCACTGCTTAACACCACAAATCAGTAACACTGTACATTCAAAACGATGATTGAGAATTACTTACCCGTTATCATGCAGGCCATGGTTGCTATTGGATTTTGTGCCAGCATGCTCATCATGAGCCTTCTTTTAGGTAAAAAGGGCAGCAAAAACTCATTCAAGGACACTCCTTATGAGTGCGGTATGCTTCCCATTGGCGACGGTGCACCTCGATTCAGTGTTAAGTTTTACCTCGTGGCGATGTTGTTTGTCATTTTTGATATCGAGGTTGTGTTCCTTTATCCATGGGCCGTTCAATTCCGTGAGCTTACCGCCACAGGAAATATGGCATTTTACAGCGTTTGTGGATTTGTAGGCATACTCACCGTAGCCTATGTCTATGCCCTCAAAAAAGGGGCACTCGACTGGAAAGCCTGATCTGCCCAAGATCTTATCTGCCTCTCACCGTGATGCCAAAAGACATGAGACGCCGTTTCATGCATACTGCGTCTGATGTGACATTGATCGCTTATGTCATCCCCGCGCCATACATTGAATCAGGTATACAGCTCCCCGTCCTGAACAATTTTCCCCCATTGACTCGTTGCAACTCTAAGACTATTATTTCTAGCTGAGATAGAAGTTCATTAATTAGATGCAAACACCAGGATCCTATAATGAAAATGCGCCCGTTAAGCAATCGGCCGGCGATCCACCTTCTAGGCCAACGTTCCTTATTGCATGCTGGCTTCTTGCCCTGCTCGCCTTTGCTCAACTCATCGCCGTAGGTGCCGCCTTCACATCAGGCAGAACGGTAGCAGATGTCCCGGAAGCTATCCCAAAAACTATCAGTGCACCCCTAAGAGTGCGCAAGTCTGTGGCCCTTGAGCCCAGGACTATTGAGCAAATCCTCGCTAGTGTTGGACCTCACTCCACATCAACCGCAAAGGTCAATGGTTCAAACTCAACAACTCAAGTAGTCACGGTGCCAGCGACCACCGGAGGCACCAAATCAAACACAACGTTTCCCGTGATCCCCTCAGCTTATGGCTCTACCATAATTGCTGACCCCGTAGCCGAACGATTGGTTAACGAATCCCGCGCGCTTCAGCTAGATGGCGATATGATGCGCGCCATGCTCAAGCTTGACGAAGCCGCACGCCGCGCACCCTCTGAAGCGGCGGTCATATACCATAAGGGCTTACTCTTTGAAGAAATGGGTTTATACACCAAAGCCGCTGACCAATACCAGCAAGTGCAACAAATGGGCATCAAGGCCGGAGCCTATTTTAGACTCTCCGCCAAAAAATTAACCAAGGGCATGGATGTTGCCCACGCGCACAGGCCCGTCATATCGATTGGTCCCATGAATGCTCGCCCTAGCAATGGTGCGCTGGCTGACGAGCAGACAAACGTGGCGATCACCATTCTTGCCAGACCAGACAAAGCCATCAATCCCGCAGATGTACATGTGCAGGTTCATTTTTATGATAAGCTCAATGGTGGCGAAATTAAAAAGGCCAGCTCTCTTGCCAAAATCGATTACTTTTGGGATGAGCCCGCGGATTGGAAGGGAGCAAGTCGTGAAGAGACAGTGCATTTTTCCTATGCGGTTCCAAAGACGGATCTTGCCGAGGCACATTTATTCGGTCGGCGAGAGTTTTTTGGTTATGTCGTAGAGCTCGTCTACAAGGGAGAGGTGATCGATCAACAGGCTTCTCCGCGCAGATTGAATAGTATTCACGGCAACCATATTTCTCCTCAATACAATCATCCCCTGCCTTGGCTACCAGGAGATCAAAACTCATTACTGCCCAGCAAAGATAGTTTTGATTACGATGATGACCTGCCTCAGCGTTGATTTGTTGGGAGGTCATTGAATGGC
>JAACFN010000137.1 GCA_009937455.1 Verrucomicrobiaceae bacterium
ATGGATAACGCGGAGATGAGATTGCTCTCAATCAACATCAACAAAGAAATTGAAGTGCTCAAGCGTGCCATGTTCCATGGCAAAACCAGTGTCATGATCATGGATGAAGGCAAGCCGGACCGTAAGACCCACATCCTCGACCGTGGCGAGTATGGCAAACCACTTGAGGAGGTTACTGGCGGAGTGCCCGCTTCCCTCGGCGAGCTGCCGGAGGGCATCAAACCTAACCGTCTCGCTCTTGCCAACTGGTTGACGGACGCTTCCAATCCGCTCACTGCACGGGTCATCGTCAATCGCTACTGGCAGATGATTTTTGGCACCGGTATTGTCAAAACCGCAGAGGACTTTGGCTCCCAAGGTGAGTGGCCATCCCACCCGGAGTTGATTGACTGGCTGGCTGCCGAGTTTGTTGCCAGCGGCTGGGACCTGCGCAAGCTCGTCAAGCTCATGCTTAGCTCACAGACCTACCGCCAATCATCACGCACCACCGCAGAGCTTCAAGAGCAAGACCCCTACAACCGCCTGCTGGCACGGGCCCCCAGGTTCCGTTTGTCCGCCGAGCATGTGCGTGACAACGCGCTTGCCATTGGTGGCCTGCTCAATCCGAGGGTGGGTGGACCAAGTTCCTACCCAGTACAACCGCACGGCCTGTGGAAGCAGATCAGCTTTTATGCCCACGGCCGCTGGACAGCCTCGCAGTTTTATCCAGACAACAATAACGATGGCTACCGGCGCAGTATGTATCACTTTTGGAAGCGCACCCTGGCACCGCCGATGATGACCACCTTTGACGCGGTCAATCGTGAGACCTGTTCCGCACGCCGCTCGCTCACCAATACACCACTGCAGTCGCTCGCCTTACTCAATGCTCCACAATACAGTGAGGCCGCCTATGGGCTTGCCCAGCGCATGATCAAGGCAGGTAACGAGCTCGATGGGCAGATTGAACAAGGCTTCCGCCTTGCCACCGCGCGCCAGCCCTCAAGTAAGGAACTGGAGCTTCTCAAGTCATCATACGAAGAGCAGGTCATCTACTTCGGCGAGTCGCCGGATAAGCGGGACGGTTACCTGAGCTATGGCCGAGCTCCTCTGGCCCAGTTTACCAAGATGAGTGATGATCAGAAAAACAAAACCGCGGCCCTGACCGCAGTGGCCGCACTCATTCTCAATCTGGATGAAACCATCACCCGTGAATAATTTCTCAGCAGCTTCTTTCTAACTAACGATCAGCATCCCAATGAACATAGAGGACTATAAAAACTTCAACCGCGAGATCAGCCGCCGCACTTTTTTGCAACGCTCTTACGGAGGGCTGGGTGGTATTGCCCTGGGATCTTTGTTGGGTTCAAACAAGCTCTTTGGAGCCGCCAAGTCAGGAGCGGGGGCGCAGTACAGCGGGCTCGGCCAGCCAGGTTTGCCGCATTTTCCACCCAAGGCCAAACGTGTTATTTACCTGTTTATGTCAGGCGGCCCGTCCCACATTGACCTGTTTGACTACAAGCCGGAGCTCAAAAAACGGCAAGGTGACGACTTGCCCGATAGCGTCCGTGGCGAGCAGCGCCTCACCGGCATGACCGCCAACCAGAAGAACTTCCCAATGTTTGGCTCCCTCGGGAACTTCGCCCAGCACGGTAAGAGCGGCACCTGGATGAGTGACCTCTTGCCCTACACCTCACAGGTTGTTGATGATATCGCCGTGGTGCGCTCCATGCACACCGAGGCCATCAACCACGACCCGGGTATCACCCTGATCAACACTGGCTCACAAATCCCCGGCCAGCCTAGTGCCGGCGCCTGGGCAAGCTACGGACTGGGAAGTAGTAACCAGAACATGCCATCCTACGTGGTGCTTCTCTCTCAGGGAAATGGTAAGAATCCTGGTCAGCCGATTTTCTCCCGTCTCTGGGGTAGTGGTTTCCTGCCCTCCAGTCATCAGGGCGTTATGCTGCGCAGTGGTGATGATCCTGTGCTTTACTTGAACAACCCTCCCGGTATCACTCGAGAGAATCGCCGTGCCCAGCTTGACAAAATTGCGGCGATCAATGAGATGAAGTATGCCCATCAAGGTGACCCTGAGATTGCCACCCGTATTTCCCAGTATGAGATGGCCTTCCGCATGCAGGCCGCCGCTCCGGAAATCGCCGACCTCTCAGACGAACCGCAGAGCACTTTTGACCTCTATGGTGAGGATGCCAGAGAGCCCGGCACCTTTGCCTATAACTGCCTACTCTCTCGCCGTATGGCAGAGCGCGGCGTGCGCTTTTCTCAGCTCTTTCACCGTGGCTGGGACCAGCATGGTCAGCTGGATAAAAACCTGCGTGCCCAGTGCAAGGACACCGACCAGGCCTCGGCCGCTTTGGTGACCGATCTTAAGCAACGCGGCATGCTCGATGACACCCTGGTGATCTGGGGGGGCGAGTTTGGCCGTACTGCATACAGCCAGGGATCTCTCGGCAGCGGGCGTGACCACCATGGCCGCTGCTTCAGCATGTGGCTGGCAGGTGGCGGTATCAAAGGCGGAACAACCTACGGCGAGACCGATGACTTCTCCTATAACATCACCAAGGACCCGGTGCACATCCGCGACCTCAACGCCACGATGCTCCACTGTCTGGGCATCGACCACGAACGTTTCAGCTTCCCCTTCCAAGGACTCGACCAACGCCTTACTGGTGTTGAACATGCTCACGTGGTCAAAGGAGTGCTGGGCTAGCCCCGATTTAGTCGGGGCTTAAAAAGCAGAAATGAGCCGCCGTTGGCGGCAGTTCAAGTTGCGAGTTCAAGTTGCGAGTGCGTGGCCCGTGAACTCATCGTGCTGGCATCCTTCATCATTCATCAGAAATCCGCCATCAGTCCGCTCAGGGCTAGCGACCGCTCATGTTGGGGCACGGCAATCAACCAAGAACGAGGAACAGCCGCGCAGCGGCTATCGCTTGACAAAAAAGTGACACTTTGCCAAAAGGTATCATGAACAAATTCTGGTATGGTGCTGGCGCATTGATTGTGATCTTGGCCTTTGCTTACGCCTTGCTTTCGCCCGGCGAGGACGAGCAGCAGGAGCAAGCATCAGCAGAGGTAAACCAACGAACTCCGCAGGCGGGCACGGCAGCTGGCGAGGAAGAGCCACTTGCGGCCCGATCAAGCCAACGCACCAACACGGCAGGCAAGGAACCCAAGTCAAAGACCGAGGCTGAGACAAAGGCTGAAGCCGAGCAAGCAGCGGCCAAGCTCGTCCGCAACCTTGCTGTGCAAGCTAACACTCCCAAGTCTCTCCAGCAGCACCTTGATAAGTTGGGTTTAACGCTGGAGGATGTGCCGATCCAGTCACCGGCGCGGCCCTATGGTATGGATATCATCGCGCCAGCACTGGACACGGCGGATGACAAGCGGCGCACGAGTTTTGTTAGTAAGGCCTTGCCGGAGATCAACGCCTTCCTCGAGGATAGCTTCAAGGACCGCCCCAACATTGATGCCAACTCGGAGAACCTGACGCTGGAGGATCTGTTGCTGGAGGAGACCGCCAATGTGCGCGTTTACTTCATCAAGGAGGGCACGGTGTTCCATAACACCCTGGGAATGGTCCGGGATGACACTGACCAGATCATCTTTCCCGACGCCTCCTCGAGGAGGTCCTATTTCCGTGATGCCGAGACCCGGGATGAGTTCACCAGCCCAGAAGTGCCGCTGATGCCGGGTGACTATGTTGACCTTGGTGTCATGCAGAAGGGAGAGCTGCTCGACTTCTTCCTGATCAAGGACGGGGCCAGGATTGAGCAAGCCAATCAGGAGGGTAACCAGCAAGGGAACCAAGAAGTCGATGGGCCCACCCAGGAGAAGAAAGAGCCCGATATCTACTGGGTTGACCCCGAAAGCAATGCCGACAAGAGCCACCACGTCAAGTACCACGGCATGTACGACGAAAACATCATGATCATCGGCTTTGAGGATTTACCAGGTGGCGGTGACCGTGACTTCAATGACCTGGTCATCGCCGTGGAGCTGACGGCTCCGTGAGGCGCTAGCCCTGTGCGGGCTGATGGCGGATTTCTGATGAATGATAGCCGCTTCGCGGCAGTTGAAGTTTAAGTTGGTAGGCGCGTTGCGGCTGCGCCGCAAGCGCAGCTGATGAGCGACCGCTCATGCTGGGCACGGCGACCAACCAAGAACCAAGAACCAAGAACCAAGAACTGCCGCCTCCGGCGGCATCTTCCACCTTTCCTGATAAAAGTCTGGTCGTGGTGGCGTAATCTCTCTCATGATGTCTTCCATGATTCCTTATCTCCGATTCCCACTACTGGCACTTGGCTGTGCCGTTTCTTTTCTCACTCAGGCTGCTCCTGCTGTTTCAGCTGCTGATGACACCCAAAAAGCAGCCGTAGAAGTCAATATCTGGCCAGAGGGCACTCCAGGAGTTGATAGTTCCAAAACAGTGGAACGAAATCCGGGGAGGCCTTCCTTGCTGACCAAGATCCATTGCCCGAAGCTCAGCGTTTATCCTGCTGCCGTGCCAGCAGCCAACTCCGCCACCGTGACCACCGCGGCCATGATCATCTGCCCAGGTGGGGGCTACGCGGCCCAGGCCGCCCAGCACGAGGGGCATGATGTGGCGGAGTATTTCAGTGAGCGGGGGATCACCTGTTTTGTGCTCCAGTATCGCCTGCCTGCCCGGGACAAGTCGCGCTTTCTCCACCCCGTGCCGGTCAGTGACGCGCTGCGTGCCATCCAGTACGTGCGCCACCACGCCGGCAAATACGGTGTTAACCCCGCCAAGGTTGGCATTCTGGGTTTCTCTGCCGGCGGTCACCTGACCGGCTCCGCCGCCACCCTTTACGCCAAGTGTGTTGCTGGGGAGGATGCCATTGCAAAGGTCT
>JAACFN010000138.1 GCA_009937455.1 Verrucomicrobiaceae bacterium
CCGGTGATGCTAGATCTATTCCTATGAGGAGCAAGTAATTTGATAGCCGTTGGGTGCTTGCTTGTGCTATGGAATGGTCATGAGCATTATAACTCGCAGGGGCGATGACGGGGATACCGATCTGATGTATGGCGGCAGGACTTCTAAGAATGCGCCCGAAGTAGTGGCCTGTGGGGCAGTGGATGAGCTGAATTCATCTCTCGGCTTGCTGCGTGTTTCCGACATTCCTGATGATGTTTCTCAACAGATTGATGAGATCCAGGGGCATTTAGTGGCATTGATGGGACTGCTTTCTGTTCCCGCAGAAAATCGTGATAAATATCTGGCTGATGGTTATCCGTCTGTCACGGAGGTAGAGATCGATTGGCTGGAATCCATCGCCGTCGACATGCCGACGGAATTGAGCGGTTGGGCAAGGCCAGGTGCTAGTGGCAATGTGGGGGCTGCCTGGATGGATATGGCGCGCACTATTTGTCGTCGTGCAGAGCTTTCAGCATGGGCGCTGGGTGATGGCCGTCCGGTCGTTGCTTGCCAGTATTTAAACCGCCTATCAGATATTCTCTGGCTTTGGGCTCGTAAGCTTGAGCAGGATGCTCATGTGAGTGAGTAGCTGGTTGGTCTAATTCACCGTCGGAGTCATGATGTAGAGGCCTCGAGTTACTTGGTAAGCGTCATCGGCATCCATCGTCTTGAACTCATGGCCAGCTCCCCATGAGTCAGTAAAAACGATCTTATTTTTTTCCTTATTGTAACCATGAATCATTCTCATGTGGCCACCATTGGCTTGTGGATTAATTTCAGGGTCTTCGGGTTTCAAGCCCAGTTCCATGGCCCAGAGTAGGGGGATTCCGTCTTCGATATTCTTACTGATGAATTTGTCATAAGATCGACGGGGTATTTCTTTGCCAACATATTTGTCGTCTTTGAGTTCTACCAGAGAACCATTATGTGATACCGCTAGGCATTTGAAGCGGGTTTTAAATAAATAATCTATGCGGCCAAGCTGCTCATTAATATAGAGACTATTGGTGCCCTTGTTTGGGTCAGATTTAGCAAGTTGTGCAAGTTGGTGCATGTCACATGCAATGCCGTAATACTCAAACAAACGTTGAGCAGACGCTACGACACAGTAGCCTTTGTTGCCCTGATCAACCATGGGGATACCTTTGATGAAAACGTAGCCTTTGTTTTTTTGTACATTAGTAACGAGCTTTGATTTTCGAACAGTAGCTTGAGATCGTTCTTTTAGAGCCGCTTCATAGATTCCCTGCGCTTGCTTTTTGGCTAGCCTCATTCGCATAAACTCCTTTATTTGCGGGTTCATGGGGTCCTCGATATCAGGGTTACACAGGAGGACGGCTTTTCCGCGAGGGGAGGACCAAGTATAGCCATAGGTCATGACGCCCTTTCGTATATTGCCTTCTCGTTTACGCGGACGCGCGTCTAGTTGTTTGCCGATATGTTTGCCGGTAGCTGAAAAACGCCTGGAGAATTCTTCATTGCTGATCTGGCCGCCATCGCCTCTATTAAAAATAGAAATGGTGACACCTAGAAATTTGCCATCCTGAAAATCGATGATGAGTTCTTCGACGGGAACGGTTCCGTTGAGAATAGTAAGATTAACTTTGAGGTTCGGTGCCGGCTGTCGTTTAAAAATAGCGCGGTCTTTATCTTTGGTGAGCCATTGGAAATAAGGATTACTCTCAAAGTTGCCTTGTTGAAATTCCTTCTCCAGATCTTCAGGAGTTTTTTGGTAGGCGTCAGGAAGAGTAATGAGCGAATCTAGGTTGGCTTCTAGCTTGAACTCCTCGGCCTCATTAGGTGTCGAAATGCCGAGTGTAAGTATGCCGATCAGGCATGCTGTCATCATGCCAGAGCTAAGCCTGAACTGACTTGCTTGGATTCTGATGGTGGTGTTTCGTGCGAGCATGAGGACAATTTACCCCTTACTCTATGCTTCCTCACTGTCTCGACAAGGCTGGAATGCCACGCTTGAGGAGTTCGGTATCGACAAAGTCAGATATTTTAGCATCGAGGTAAATAGTTCTTGGTGGACCTTCGGCAAACTCAATGGTGTGTAGACCCTCAGGGCCTGGTTGTTCGAACGCTTTGATAAGAGAGGAAATATCTGCGATGAAGTTGCGTAATCGTTCGTATCCTGTGGTAGCTGGAGTGGGGATCACAGCACTGAGGAAAACGATTTTATTGCGCCCCTCTTCATAATCCTCTGGCGTCATCATGATGTCTAATAAGTTGAGTGGCGCTTTACTTTGCCAGTCTTTGCCAAAGGCTTTGAGATAATAAGCCGTCAGCTCCTGAAAAATAAGGCCACCCTTAATGAGATACAGTGGTGGTTGATCGTATGTATCTCTGGCGACAAGAGGCTCTTCTGGGCGATCGAGGGTGGCTGTGAGTGTCTTTTGCTCGCCAGCACGTAAGATGGTCAGCTCTACCTTGTCACCCTGCTTGAGAGATCCTCTGATGAGATGACTCCAGTATAGGCGGCCATACTGCTCATCGCTATAGTAGCCGCGGCGACCGATAGCCTTAGTATTAATTTCGATGATGACATCGCCTTTTTCAAGGCCAGCCTTTTGCGCAGCGCTACCTTTGCGGATTTTTGTCACATAAAGCCCGCCAACATCGTCGGAGAGCTTAAGCCAATCACGAAAGTTGGGGTCAACGGTGCTGGTGATGGCAATGCCGAGTGATGGGAAGCCTATATATTCACCATCAGCGGTATCAGAGATGAAGGCGTGGATTATTTCAGGAGCGATGATGTCTATGATTTGATCCTTTGCATCATAGCTGCTCAATAAGCCGAGCAATTCGCCATTACGGATGACGGGAACCGTAAAGCTATTGGAGGCACTCTGCATGGATCCTTTAGCTTCATAAGTGAGGAAAAAATGACCATTGGCGAAGCTGGAGACAATATCAACACTTTGAATGACGGCATCGGTGACAATGGGCATGCCGTTGTCTTCAAGTTGCCAAACATCGACCCTGTCACCGATTTTTGCAGGTGAACCAAGCGACAGTGGCACCAGGTCTTCAAAGAATGAATCGATATCGCCGTTGTCTGGTTCGAGAAGTGCGAGATTGGCCTCATAATCAATGGCGGTCACTTTGGCGGGTATGATGCGGGTATTGTCTGCATTCTCTAATTCGATATAAGTGGCGTCTGCAGCCATCTCGGCGGTGGTAAGGACACGGTTGCCCGAGAGCAAGGCACCAAGCGCTCTGCGTTTCTTTGGAGCTGATTTATCCCATGGCTGGGAAGCGCTCCAGACCTGGATGGTTGAGTTGATGCGAACGAGTGACT
This sequence comes from Verrucomicrobiaceae bacterium, assembly GCA_009937455.1. GTDB lineage: Bacteria > Verrucomicrobiota > Verrucomicrobiia > Verrucomicrobiales > Akkermansiaceae > Oceaniferula. Next base: position 3,326 of record JAACFN010000138.1, read on the forward strand.
GCCTGATTGTCAGGGCGTCTGAGCTAGCGGCAACTGGGGTCGCTTTTTGGCTGGTAAGGTCTGAACCTTTTCCAGCTTGGCATGACTGCTTGTCGCAGCAGCTCGATAGGGTAAGCGGCAGGGCGATGAAGAACGGGAAGAAGCTATATTTTAGTTTCATGAGATCAGTTCAGTGGATGAGGTTTAGTGGCTGAGATTGGCAGGAGTAGTAATGCCATAGCTGCTCTGGGTTCGCTGACTGGCGGCTTCAGCTTTATCTCCCGGAATAACAAGAGGCCTTTCTATGCCTTCACATTTAATGACAAAAAAATCAGGCAATTTCTCAGGATGTAGTAATTGATGGGCATGTTCGAGCGAGCTGACACTCTCTCCATTGATGGACTCAATAGCAGTGCCGACATGGCCGCTTAGGTGAGTGTTGACGGGGTCACTCAGGACACGCGTAAGAATGACGATGTCTTTGCGTTCTTTGAATATAGCTTCATCGAGATAGTGAGTGAAGAGACGGCGCACACGAGTGTTGGTGAGGTTGTGTGCTGAGTAGAGGTTGCGATCGAGAGGCTGAAGGACAAGTCCAGCAAAAGTAGTGTAACGCGGTTTGACATCATATTGGACCGCATACATTTGGCTGGGTGGGAACGGTTTGAGTGTGCACACCACGTCCATAGATTTACCGTCACGGATGATGCTGAGCTTTACCTGATCACCAGAGAACTTGCGCTCAACGATCTCGTTCATATTTACTTTTTCACCATCGATCAGAATATTACCGGCTGCATCTACAGCATTATTGTTGATAGCGGTAAGAATATCATCTTTTTGTAAAACTCCATCACAAGGGCCATCTGGTGTCACTGCGGCGACAAGCACACCTGGGGACGTAGGAGTGAGACCAAACTTTTTTTGCATCGCAGGATTAAACATGGGGAAATCGGAGATGCCTAAATCCACGTATTTGTCATAGCGGCCATCTTCAATATCAGTAAGAAATCGCCGAACCACTGGTGTGGGAATCATGTAGCCAGTGTTGTCAGCTGAGCGAAGGCCTTGAAAGGCAACTCCTACGACCTTGCCATCTTGGAGCACTGGGCCACCTGAATTACCAGGGTTGATGGCAGCATCAATTTGAACCACGAGGTGCTGGTCTGACCTAGAGTGACTGTAGGTGTTGAAATCTATGCGGGAGACCACGCCACGGGTTACTGAGATGCGATTGCCGCCGACAGGGTAACCAATGACACGGACTTGGCTCTCGAGTTTGGGAACACCACCGATCTGAAAATGATGAAGGCCCATGAATGGGGTGAAGTCGTCAACCTCAAGCAGGGCTAAGTCACAATCATGGGCAATAAACACAATTTTTGCCGGATGTTTTCGTGCAGCACCGTGCATGGTAATCAACAAGCGACGAGCATTGGATACCACATGGGCGTTGGTGAGAAAGAGGTTAGGGCCAATGAGGAAACCCGTGCCAATACCGCCGCTGAATCTGCCAGCTTTCCATGGTTCGTTGTAGTTAGGCACCTGCGTTGCTACCTCAATACGAACAATGGAACTGTAGGTTTTTTCTGGGAGTGCAGCGTTGGGGCCGGTTTCGAGCGGTGCCAGAGCACGGCCTGCTGATGGCTCAGCGTTGGCGGAATGGATGAAAAGAAAGAATAGGGAAGCCAGTTGGATGGGCAGAAATCTTGGCAATGATTTGAACATGCTTTTAAGCTAATCCTATTTGGCATGATGAAAAGCGGTAAACGATGTAGCTAGCCATTTATGACGGTATTTTACAGCCTCCAGTAAGGCTTCGTTGACAGTTTTTACTCAATGACGTTACTCTGCATCATGCCCGCACGTAAAGATGGTGATCTGCATCGGAAAAAATCGCCTTTGAAATTAGAGGGTAAGCATTTGTGTGTGGTCTCACCACTCAGTTTTACTGAGGCATGTTTTTCAGTAGCTGCGGTCCGCGCACTAGGAAATCATTGTCCTGAAGCGACTATCGCAGTGTTGTGTCCCAGCTCTCAGTCGACACTATGGAAGACTGGTATTGCTGAGCTTGATCATGTGCTCAGCTATGAGGATGCGGATTCAGTAAAGCAAATCGCATCTCAGTTGCAGGCTTTTGATGTTCAGTTTGATTCAGCGATTATCTGGCAAGCTGGTAAAGCTGCAAAAGCAATCAGTCAGGCTGGAGTAGCTCAGCGCCTAGGATATCCCGCCAGCGGTCTTGAGAAATACCTCACCGATGTTGTCTCTGTAGCCAGTCAGCCAGGCCCAGTTGAACATCGAGTCAGATACTATTTGGAATTAATGAGCCAACTTGGCGCTGATGCGTTTGTCCGCTCAAGTTTTGAGATGCCAGCATTGCCTGAGCCACCCGAGAAGGTCAAAATTGCCCTCGCCCCATTCTCTGAATATGGAAGCGCATACCAGTGGCCGGTGGAGCGTTTTCTCCAGGTTATTGATATTCTCAATGAACGTCATACAGATATTTCTTGGACTATATTTGATCGCCAGGGAGGACGTGCCAAGATGGAGGGGGATGACTTTTTTGGTGATTTATTTAACAGGGATGATTTAGATCTCAGTGACTGTGATGACAGAGAAGAATTTTTGAATCAATTGGCTCAGAGTAGTGTATTGCTCGCCTGTGATGGAGAGATAGCGCACATGGCAGCTCATATTGGCTTGCCAGCTGCCGTTATTTTCGGGCCTAACGGGCCAGAGTGGAAAAGACCGCTGGGTAAGCAGAGTGTTGTCATCCGAGAGCATGTGGCATGCAGTCCATGCTATCACGCTAAGTGTCCTCTCGATCTTCGCTGTCAGAATGAGGTGACAGTGGAAATGGTTGTGGAGGGCCTCGAGCAGGCGATCCTTATGAGGTAAGCTTAAAGCTTGCCTGGTATCGAAGCTCAATATCGACGATTAATCCTCGAGCTGAATGCGAGGGAATACTGGCTTGGGTTTAGCGAGTTCTTGGCCAACAGGAAGAAGCCCCCAATGAAGTTCAGAGAGGGAGAGCTCAGCTAGATGCGGGGCATTAAGTTGTGACTGTATCCGCTCGCATGCCGTGGGAATAATGGGCTTGAGAAGCACGCTTGCTTGAGCAACAGCCTCGACCATGTGGTTGAGCACGGCGCGTAATTGGGCAGCCTTGCTTTCGTCCTTGGCGATTTCCCAAGGCTTTTGCTGCTCGGCATACACGTTGGTGCCTGAAATGAACTCGATGATTGCCTCTAGTGCAAAAGAGATCTCATAGCAATCCATGTGATGGCGGTATTTTTCAAGCACGGTATCCAGCGATGCTCGTAGCTGCTGGCTTGGCTCATCATCATAGTCTGATGCCATAGTCACACCACCGCAGTAGCGCTTGGTCATATTGAGAGCTCGGTTACAAAGATTGCCTAGGTTATTTGCCAATTCGGTATTGAATAGCATGACAAGGCGATCCATGTCGTAGTCTGAGTCACGTCCAGTATGTATATCACGCACGAGATAGTAGCGCACGGCGTCTTGACCAAAGGTGTCGACTAATTCTACTGGATCTACGACGTT
>JAACFN010000139.1 GCA_009937455.1 Verrucomicrobiaceae bacterium
TCTCAAACTGACGCACCACAGCTGTACCGAAAAACGTCCTTGATGCACCCACCCTTGGAATAATGGCATCATAACCTTTCAGCTCTCTATCTCCCAGGTAGATACTGGGCCTCATCGAGGTGATATTCATGTGACATCTCAGATAATCAATCACATCAACATCGTGGCCAGCACGTTCAGCGGCCTCCTTGAGGCTTGAGGTTGAATAAAGTTTTGGGTTGCGGGATAAGATCGCTAATTTCATAAGCGGTGATGATGAGGTTTTCCTGAGAAATAGATACTGTTACCAAAAATATGGGAGACTTGAGTATCGACAACAAAGTAACCTGATAGGGCTCTGCGGCCGAGCAGCAGAGGACACTTCATTACAGAGCGATCTGCAAGACTGAAAAACACTTCCCACTGAAATCCCCCGGGTAACTTGACCATCGTCTTAATGACCAGCCTGTTTCTGCCGACCCCCGTGGAGCTCTTGATTCTTTTTCTCGAAACCAGCGGTGCCTCACAAGCAATCACTTGGCCGTGGTGGCTTGTTGTTTTAAAACTTACCATCTGTTTTCCATCTTGCTCGTAAATCCTCGAATCGGTGGCATTCAGGCTGGAGGTATAGGCTCCCGTATCCACTTTGGCGGTTAACATATCAATGCCAAGTTCCGGCAGAGACAACCACTCACGACGGCCAATTAACATCTTGCTACGAAGTCTTCCGTTTACGGGAAGATTGAGCTCCTCGGCCACTGCTAGCGAGGCTGCTGAGCGTTTAGCAGTTTCCGATATGTAGGTAGTCGGCATGCACCTGTGATAACACGATATCCCGCCAAAACTCAAGAAATCCCTCTACTTAAAAATCAAGCTAATCCCGCAACGAAGGCGTGCATTGGGCGATTAATTCCGCTACTCTGCAGCCGGACATGGGAAAAAAATACGCACGCAAACGCATTTCGCATCTTACTGTTGGTGATTTCTTCGAGAAACACGGTGAAGCGCTCAAGCTAGAACTTCAGGGAAAGGCTGTTGGTTTTGACCGGAAAATCATCGAGCCTACGGTGAATCACCCGGGTCTCGCGCTCGCTGGATTCCTCTCTTATTTCGCCTACAAACGCGTTCAAGTACTGGGCAACTCAGAACAGTCCTATCTCAACAAACGTGATAAAAAAGAGCGTATATTACGTTTCAGCACCATTTGTGAACGCGCCATTCCCTGCATTGTTACTTCCAGAAAGAAAACGCTCAGCCCTGAACTTCTCAAGGTAGCCAACGATGCTGGCATCGCAGTATTTGCCACTCCGATGGTCACCATGAAATTCGTCAATGCGGCCACCTTGCTTCTTGAGAATGACTTCGCTCAGTCCACCACTCGGCATGGCTGCATGGTAGATTTTCGAGGAGTCGGTGTTCTCATCATGGGAGAGAGCGGAACGGGCAAAAGCGAGATCGCGATCGGACTTTTAGAGCGTGGAGGTGCCCTTGTCGCCGACGACATGGTGATTCTTCGTAAAGTCGGTAACGAGATTGAGGCAAGCGCTAAGGAATTTGCCCGGGGTTTTATCGAAATGCGTGGTATTGGAATCATCAACGTGGCTAACATCTTCGGTCTTGGCAGCATCAGGACACAGAAACGCCTCGATTTAGTAATCACACTCAAACCCTACAGTGATCTGAATAATGTTGATCGCTTGGGAGTCAGTCGGAAGGGCTATCGAATCCTCGACCAGGACATCACCAATGTCGAAATTCCCGTAGCACCAGGGCGAGATACCACACGCCTAGTCGCCATCACCTGCCTTGAGCACCAACTTCGCAGTGTTGGTTACGACATGGCCAATGAGTTTAATCAACGATTACTGGACAAAATGGCCAACGAAAACTCTGGTTTGGGTATTTAAGAGCCTATTTTCATGATAAATTGACTGAAAAAATCCCTTTTCCCCTGAGGGCCAGTCCTCTAGACTCGAGCGAAGCTAATTCTTCAATCCGATAAAAACGATGCCTACCCGCGAATTCACCGTCACCAATAAGCTTGGGATCCATGCCCGCCCTGCCGCTCAGTTTGTCAAAACAGCGAGTAACTTTTCGTGTGATATTCAGGTGGAAAAAGACGACGAACAGGCAGACGGAAAGTCGATTATGGGACTAATGATGCTGGCTGCTGGCCACGGCTCAATCCTCACTATCACAACTAATGGCGACGATGAAGACACCGCGCTCGAGGAGCTCGGCGGCCTGATTGCCCGCAATTTCGAGGAATAACAGCCTTTTACCATGCTGTGTATTACTTGCTGAGAGGCAAGATTATACTTTGACCCCTCGCCCCCTTGTGTGCAAGCTTGGGGCTCATGCAAGGCACTGACAAAGAAATCATCATCCAAGGGACGCCCGGATCACCGGGAATCGCCTTTGGACCTGTGCATGTCGTTGCGCGTGGCTTCAATGCTCCAGAAGTCTATGAAATCAAGCCTACCCATGTTGCAGGCGAACAAGAGCGATTCCGAGAAGCCTTGGATAAGACCAAAATAGAACTCGATGATCTGCGCAACCACATCGATAAGTTATCGGGAGATGACCACGGCAAGATCTTTGATGCCCACCTCCTTGTTCTTGAAGACCAGTCTCTGATCACCAAGGTCAATTCAGCAATCGAGGATCGCCACCAGAACGCGGAATATGGCTTTTACGCAGTCATGCAAACCTTTCTCGAGGCGATGCGCAGGATTAATGACCCTTACTTAAGGGAGCGCGCAGCAGACATTGATGACGTATGTCAGCGTGTATTGCGTAACTTCAAACATGATGAGGAGCACGATTCCGCGGATCGACCTGATCATCAACACATTCTAGTTTCCTTCGATCTCTCACCCAGTGACACCGCTTCCATTGACCGCAATCACGTTTTAGGCTTTGCCACTGAACAAGGAAGTATCAACTCCCACACCGTCATTCTTGCTCGGTCGCTCGGAATCCCAGCCATCGTCGGCCTTGAGGGCGCTGTCATCGACATCAAAACACTCTCAGGAAGCATCCTTGACGGATACACCGGAAAACTGATTCTCAATCCGAGCAAAGAAACGGTCAGCGACTATAAAAAACGGGCCCAAAAGAGAAAGATAGCGCGCAAAAAACTCGAAACTCTTCGAGAAGCTGAGACCACCACGACGGATGGCCACCACATCACCCTCTCTGCCAATATTGAATTCACCAATGAACTGCCCATGGTCAAGGAGTCAGGTGCAGAAGGCGTTGGATTGTTCCGCACCGAGTTTTATCTACTTGATGGCGGTGAAATGCCGGATGAATTGTCCCAAGCTGAAGTCTACACCGAGGTCGCTAAGGCAATGCACCCTAACCAGACGATTATTCGCACGCTCGATGCAGGTGGTGATAAAATTACCGCTGAGCCCCTGACCCAACCAGAGCCCAACCCATTTCTTGGCTGGCGTGGTATCCGAGTCTCGCTGACACGCATAGCCCTCTTTAAAGAACAGCTACGCGCCATCCTCAGAGCAAGTGCGCACGGTAAATTAGGCATCATGTTCCCCATGGTTTCTGGCCTCCGTGAAGTCCGGGCTGCCAAAGACGTTCTGAAAACAGCAATGGATGAGCTGCGCGCAGAAAATATTCCCTTTGATCCAAACATCGAAGTCGGTGTGATGATTGAAATCCCCTCTGCTGCAATCATGGCTAATGAGATTGCGCCTGAAGTCGACTTCTTCTCCATCGGAACAAACGACCTCATTCAATACACCGTGGCAGTGGATCGCGTAAATAACTACGTCGCCCATCTCTATAAGCCCACTCACCCTGCCGTTATCCGACTCATGGACATCACCGTTCGTGCCGCCAAGGACAACAAAATCTGGACGGGTATCTGTGGCGAGATGGCAGGAGACCTACTCATCATTCCCATACTTGTCGGTCTTGGGATCGACGAATTGTCCGTTGGCACGCACCAACTTCCCAGCATCAAAAAAGCGATCCGCAGCCTCTCCCAAAAAGAGTGTTCAGAAATGGTAGCGAAAGCTCTGCAGGCTTCCTCCAGCCCTGAAATATCAGAACTCTCTCAGAATATGGCAAAGCGTTGCTACCCAGATCTCTTAGAGTAATCAATCTGCCCAATCAAAAGCTGGCTCGCTCGTCTCGTAACCATCCGCCAATGGTCCACCTGCCTAGCGCTAGGCCTTGCGTGTGAAGACTAGGTTAGAGTCATCACTCAAGGACTTATCGTAAGCATAACCGCCCTCCTTGAAGCGCTTTAAGCCTGCTGGGCTCGTGATCCGCTTCCGGATTGCCCATGACGCCATCATGCCTCGTGCTTTTTTAGCGTAGAAGGAAATGATTTTATATTGGCCGTTTTTCCAATCCTTGAACACCGGAGTGATCACTGGTGATTTCAGATCCTTAGGCTGGATCGATGAAAAATACTCATTAGAGGCAAGGTTGATCACCGCATCATTAGCACCTTTGAGCTCCTTATTAAGGCTATCGGTCAGCAAGCTTCCCCAGAAATGATAGAGATTTGGGCCCCGCTTATTGGTCAATTTCGTCCCCATCTCTAGGCGGTAGGGAAGCATCAAGTCGAGAGGCCTCAAAATACCGTATAAGCCAGAGAGAATCCGGATACTCTTTTGTGCCTCGGCAAAGTCTTCCTTACCCCATTCTTCCACCGCAAGCCCTTGATAGACATCACCCGTGAATGCCAAAATTGCCTGGCGTGCCTCAGGCTTGCTGTAATCCTCACGCCAATCATCAAACCTGTCAGCATTGAGCTGAGCCAACTTGCTAGAAATGCCCATCAAGGCCTCCAACTCAGCCGGCTTCAACTTCTTAAGATCACGGGCCAACTCAGCCGAGTGATC
>JAACFN010000140.1 GCA_009937455.1 Verrucomicrobiaceae bacterium
AGCTCTGGCAAATGATGCTTCTAGAAAAACTAGCGATTTGCCCGGTAAGCAAAGTCAGGATCAAAAAGCATCAATTCGATGTGCCTTTTTGTTAGGGAACCCATCGTTTCGCATTCGGTAAATTTATCTGTGCCGTGAATACGGTTCAGCCCGTTTCTGAGCCGGACAATATTTTCCATAGGCGCCAACTCTTCCCTCTCCATCGTGCGCAGCAATGCCTGAAGTCTCGATCGTTCGGCTCTTGCCCGCCTCGCCATTTGAGTTCGCTCTTCTTCCGCATACTGAGCGATCGTCTGACGATTCATCTCTCGGAAACTCATTCTTGTGACCACCTTATTGCTATCAAAATGATAAGCCATATAGGTCTTGGCTCTGCCGTGATAGCTTTGCTGGTCAAAGTCGATCGGCCTAACTCGGTACTGCACCGCCTCAAAGTCAGGCGTTATTTCCAGCACATAGTTCACCGAGCGCATATCGCCGAGTAAACGGATAAAGCATCGCTCATTAAATTTTACGAACTCTTTGGCCACTCGCACTTTATTGATCTCAGGCTTGGGCAAATACTGATTAATAAAGACGTCGCCGGGAATACCCGCAATATGCTCTTCAATGAGAGTATTGCCACGAGCAAGGTAGTTAATTCTATTGGGTGAGAGAATATGCTCAAGCTCCAGACCGTAGATACGCGAAGCATCAGCATGTTTCACATAAAAATAATCTGAATTGTCATTGTACTGATTGGTAACCCGTATCCTAAATGGCCTTGAGTTACCAAACTCACCAAAGTCAATACGGTCCACAATCAGGTGTTCATGGTGAGCTGATTCCCCACCTACTTTCAAATCCGTATAGATTTTTGTCAGCTGTGGGCGAAGCTCCATCATTACCTCATGGGGATACATCACTGTAAGCCAAAGGGTCTCCTTGCCTTTGGGGTCTTCATAAGGGATCGAGCCCGTGAAGCGCAACAAGTCATCATACACAAGTGGAATGCTCGAATAGCGTCCAAAGTGATACAAATACTGACCAAGCCAACCTGTGGCTTCATAATGAATTTTCTTGCGGGAAATCATCGCCGCCACCCTGACAGGCTCTTTGCCAGACATCAAACTGAATTAAGAAAATCAGTTCATTGGGCAAACTGGCCCAATATAGCCTTAATTCTTATAGGGGTTCTTATAGGGGTTCTTATAAGGGGGCTGTAAAAGGCGCACAAATCCGCAGATAATTCCCGCGCGGGGATTCTCTTGACGCAGGCCACCCATGACAATTAGTATCACCTCCATTGCAAGCAGCTGAGGATGTTCCCGCTCGCTTCATCACAACCAACCAATACTACCGTGGATCTTAAGGAAATTCGTAAAATCGTCGAACTCATGGACCAACATGAGCTCAGCTACTTCCACCTCAAGGAAGAAGGCGTCGATCTCAAAATGAAGAAGGGTGCTGACATCGTGCAGGTTGCCCAGGCTGCCATGCCCGCCGCTCAAGCAGCCGCACCCGCAGCAGCTGCTGCGCCCGCCGCTGGAGAAGCTGCCCCCGCCGCACCCGCAGGTAATGCGATTACAGCTCCCATGGTTGGCACATTTTACGCCGCCTCCTCACCGGATGTGGCTGCCTTTGTCGCCGTAGGTGACACCATCAGCGAAGGTCAGACCATCTGCATCATCGAGGCCATGAAAGTGATGAACGAAATCAAGGCTGAAACTTCCGGCACTGTTACCGCTATTATTGCCAAGGACGGCGAGCCCGTTCAGTTTGGCGATGATCTTTTCCAAATCAGCTAAAGCTGATTAAAGCCGTTCACAACTCAGCCTTTTTATCACACCTCCATGTTCAAGAAAGTCCTTGTCGCCAACCGCGGTGAAATTGCTCTTCGTATCATCCGCGCCTGCCGCGAGCTCGGCGTCGCATCCGTAGCCGTCTACTCTGAGGCCGATATCGACTCCATGCACGTTCAGCTGGCCGATGAAGCTGTATGCATTGGGCCCGGCCCCAGCAAAGACAGCTACCTCAAGCCAGACCGCATCATCGCCGCCGCTGAGATCACAGGAGCCGATGCTATTCACCCAGGATACGGCTTCCTCTCAGAGAACGCTCGCTTTGTTGAAATTTGTGAAAGCTGTCAGATCAAATTCATCGGCCCCTCTGCGGATGTCATTCGCAAAATGGGTGACAAAAACACTGCCCGTGCGACCGCCGTCGCAAATGGCGTGCCAGTCACTCCTGGTTCAGAGGGAATGCTTGATTCTGCCGAGCACGGCCTAAAGCTGGCCAAGGAGATCGGCTTCCCCGTCATGATCAAAGCCACTGCAGGTGGTGGTGGCCGCGGAATGCGACCATGTTTCGAAGAAGAAGAATTTATTGAAATGTATAACCAGGCTAGCCAAGAGGCTATCGCCTGCTTTGGCAATGGAGACTGCTACTTGGAAAAACTCGTACTCAAGCCGCACCATATTGAGATCCAAGTCATCGGCGACACCCACGGTAACTTTGTCCAGCTCGGCGAGCGTGACTGTTCCATGCAGCGCCGTAATCAGAAAATCATCGAAGAGTGTCCCTCTCCCTTAATTTCCGAGGAGCTCCGCCAGCAAATGGCAAAGGCCTCTGTCAAGTTGATCACATCGATCGGTTACGAAAACGCCGGAACCATCGAATACCTTGTCGATGAGAAGGCCGAGAACTTCTACTTCATGGAGATGAATACTCGTATCCAGGTGGAGCACCCCGTCACCGAGGAAGTCATGGGCTGTGAGCTCATCAAGGAGCAAATCCGTGTCGCTGCTAACGAGCCACTCTCTCACCACGTGCTCAACACCAACCCGCGTGGCCACTCCATCGAGTGCCGAATCAACGCCGAAGATCCCTACAACAACTTCGCACCTAGCCCAGGAACGATTACCCTATGGTATACGCCCGGAGGCAAGGGTGTCCGCATTGATACCCACGTCTACTCTGGGTATAGCGTGCCACCACATTACGACTCGATGATCGCCAAACTCATCGTCACCGCCTCAACCCGTGAGATTGCCATCCAACGCATGAAACGCGCCCTCTCAGAGTTCAAGATCGAAGGCATCAAAACCACCATTCCATTCCAGCTTGAAATCATGAATCATCCAGATTTCGTCAATGGCGAGTATGGTATTGAGTGGGTTGGCGACTACATCAAAGCCACCCAAGGCTAAATTCATCAGTGGCTATCCGGCGGAAGCTATCGCTATCGCTTCCACTAACCTCGCCCCCCACTTCATTGTGGAGCATCAGCTCCAAACCCCCAAGTCCTTGAGTTGACGCTCGGCCTGGGGCTCCCAACCTCGGTTAGCAACAGGGGATGCTGGTGAGGGGTGCAAGATTTTGCCGGTTTGATATGACTTGGATGGGAAATATTCCTTCACTGTCTCAATGAGCTTTTTTTCAGCGTAGGCACCCACGCCGATGAGCCACTCAGGATTGATGGCAGCGATCACAGCAGCAAGATGCTTGCGGCACGCCTGCTCTACCGGCTCCATCTCCGCCTTTGGCAATTTGTCAGGCGTGATGTTTTTACCCGTCTCTCCCATCCACACAAGAGGGCAATAATTGGCCACAAAATGATCCTTAAAAAAATCATCTGCATTGGGAAATTTCTCCGCGCAAAGACCCCACAAGCGCCGGCCACTGACCTCTGAGCGGCTGCATGCAAAACCCTCCACCGGTCGCTTTGGATGCTCAGGATCAGGTTTATCCACTGGGCCAGAGATCCCCATCCAGTCACGCACGGATGGAATTTCACCAAAAGGAATACCCGTTTGCGCCATCCCCCACGGCCCCGGATTCATTCCCAGCATCAGCACTTTTTTAGAACCTTGCCCATATCGCTTGAGATATTCGCAATGCACCTCCCAAGCATATTCTGTGGACAAGTACACGTGACTCACTGGGTCCTGAAAGCTCAGTGACCTCAACGAACCCACCAACTCAGCGGCGGCATCGATGAGCATCTTACTTGTGGACTCACTGCAATGAGCACTTAAATTCGGCATGCGCTAATCACAGCATTGAATCTCTCAAACTTCAAACTTCAAACTTCAGGTTCTTGACCTACACTGCGCCTCTCCCGATGCCCATCAACATACCCATTTCTGCGGATTCCATTTTTATCTATGGCTACTTTCTGTGTGTAGCTCTGATGGCGACGGTTCTGCCTTTCTACCTCTATGCTCGTGACAATGAGCCCTCGCTGAGACCGCACCAAAAAGGACTCGTGCGCACAGAAACCCTCAACGCATTTGACTTGCTTGGCCTGTTGATCTTCTTCGGCATCTATGCCGTCTTTCTTCTCGATTACCTCAGCCCTCCACCGCTGGACAATCAAGGCAAGCCTCAGGAAATAAGCATTACCCCATGGATACTTGCTGTCGGCATGGTTGTGCAACTTGTCCCTCCTATGCTAGTTGCCGTAATGCTAGCATCCAGAGGAGCCAGCATGAGTCAATTTCTGGGGCTAAAGTGGAAACACGCGCGCTATCTATGGGTGATTACACCAGCTGGCGTGATCATCGCCTACATGTTCATGTTTGGCATAGAATATTACGGCTACAGCGGCTGGCTAGAGCACTATTTTGGCAATGACGCCATGCTTCAGGAGACGGTCAAAACCTACCAAGAAACCAATGCTGTCACCGTTCGTATCATGATTGCTATCAGCGCTATACTCATAGCTCCGATCGCAGAGGAAATTGTTTTTCGAGGTTATATATACACCGCGGTCAAGCGCTTCTCTGGCCGTCTTTTTGCCACCGTCCTTTCCTCCCTGCTCTTTGGCGTCGTGCACTTTAATATTTCCGCCTTGAGCGGATCGATCTGGGCTCCCATATCTATCCACGCGCTTTTTAATGCCAGCCAACTTCTTGTTCAGGAAATAACCTTCCACTAATCTCCCCGCCTTCTTGATCCTAATCATTCACGCCGTGATACTCACTAACTGCCGATATTTAATAAGCTTTCTGCTCGCACTCAGCTTGTGCTGCTGCGGCAAAAAAGAACTCAGCGATGACAACGGCAATGACAATGACAAGCCTGATGAATATGCTCTACAAACCGGCACCACTGGTGGTCAGCACCCTGAGCTGCATGCAAGTTTAAACAAACTCCCTGGCCAAAACAGCATCTCCCAACGCTGCCAAGAATGTCATAAGGACATCCACCACCACTGGCAAAACTCCCATCACGGCCAGGCCAACCGACTTCTCGACCTCACCCTTGATAGCAAGCCTTTCTCCGGCGAAAAATTCCACGGCGTAGAAAAATGGGACTTCACCAAAGAAGGCAAAAATCTCACGGTCTCCGCCAACGATAAGCCACATTCTGTCGGCATGGCCATTGGAGTCGAGCCACTGGTTCAATACCTCGTCGCCGCTAGCGGTGGCCGCTGGCAGACCCCGAATGCCGCCTGGGACCCACATCAGAAGGAATGGTTTGATATCTTCAATGGAGACGAGCGCACCGAGGCAGACTGGGGCCACTGGACCGGCCGCGGCATGAACTGGAACACCCAATGTGCATGGTGCCACATGACCGATTACCGTAAAAACTACGATATTAAAACCGACACCTATAATAGTCAGTGGAAGGAAATGGGAGTTGGCTGCACCCAATGCCACGGCAACATCGCCGAGCAAGCAGATGAAAAATCCGGCTGCCTGATCGACATTCCAGCTCATCAGGAGATGAAAAAAACCCACCCTGATCGTGTCTTTGAAAACTGCGCCACCTGTCACAGCCGGCGTGCTGCATTTGATGATGATTTCCATGTTGGCGACCACTTCGGCGACCACTTCCAACTTCAGCTCCCGGTTCAGCCGAACCTGTTTTACGCAGACGGTCAAATCCTCGATGAAGACTACGTCTGGACCTCCTTGCGCACGAGTAACATGGGCCACAAAGGAGTGCGCTGCTCAGACTGCCATGACCCACATAGCAATAAGCTCAAGCTGCCACTTACCAACAACGCCTTGTGCATGTCCTGCCACTCCGGCGGATCCAACGGGCGCATTAGTGGTGCCATCATCATCGACCCTGCCTCCCACACCAAGCACTTCGGAATCGGTAAACACAACGACGTTGGCTCTGGCCACTCCTGCGTAGACTGCCACATGAGTGAAACCACCTACATGGGCCGCGACCACCGCCGTGATCATGGCTTCCACGTGCCAGATCCGCTACTCACCAAAGAGCACAATATTCCCAACGCCTGCAACAAATGCCATGAGGACAAGGACACCGACTGGGCCATCAAATGGACCAAGACCTGGTATGGAGACAAGCTCCACACCCCTGAGAGAAAGCGCCAACGCGCTCGCACACGTGCGATTGCTTCTCTCTACGAAGGGCAAGCCAGCAGCCTCGAGCCGCTGCTCAAAGCCTACGAAAACGAACCCAACCCCTACTGGCAAGCCTCACTACTACAGATCATGCAGCCCTTTGCCACTGACCCACGTGTTCAACAACTTGGCCGTCAGGGAGTGCGTAGCAAGGAGTCGATCGTCCGTGCTTCCGCATGCCAGCTACTCGAGTTCGGCCGAGAAAATGGCGCCTGGCTTGAGCCCATGCTTCAGGACCCCGTTAAGGAAGTGCGCATCGCTGCTGCTTGGGCTTGGCGCACCCACCTGTCCGAACGCTCCGCCATCCTTAAAGAACTCAAGGGCACCATTGAGTTTACTGCAGACCAACCCTCAGGAGCCATGCGCATGGCTCAGCTTGAATCAGAATCTAATAACCTAGCTGAGGCTGAGAAGTGGATGAAAAAAGCACTCGCCCTCGACAAGACATCGGCTGGCAGCCACGGATATTATGCCATCCTCTTAGGCCAGATGAGCCGCCCCAAGGAAGCTCTCACTCAGCTTGAAATCGCGGCCAAGCTTGATCCCAATAACCCCCGCTACCTCTACCTGCAGGCACTTACCTACGCAGAGCTGGGCCAAAAGGACAAAACCGAGCAGCTACTGCGCCAGGTTGTGCAGATAGCTCCCGGCCATGATCGTGCTCACTATAACCTAGGGCTCCTGCTCGCCGGCCAAAACAAGCTTAGCGAAGCCGTACAATCGCTCTCTTATGCCGAGCAGGTCAACCCCCGCGAAATCTCCTACCCCTTCGCGCGTGCCACCGTTCATCTGCGCATGGGGCAGAAAATGGAAGCCTTCGAAGCCTGCAGAACCTGCCTCGGCATCGATCGCAACTACCAGCCTGCCATGCAACTCATCCGCCAGATTGGCAACCCTAACAAACCGTAGGCCACGCGGCTTTCATGACGTGGCTCACGCCTCGATCCGCATGGAGCCGGTATGCATAATTCCTCGGTGCAAGGCGTAAACTATGAGCGGCTCTAGGAGCGCCTGAAGAGGAACAGGGTCAAACTCTGAATAAGCGCCTCAAGCTCCCTCGATATTCTGAACACGAAATTGGTTCGGCGTATAACCCCTGTCTTTTTTGAATACTCTCATCAAGTATTCGGAAGAAGAGTATCCTACCCTTGCTGCGATATCGCTGATGCTCATATCCGTTTCTCTCAATAATTTAGCCGCGAGCTTGAGACGACTCTTCTGAATTTCATGGGCAGGGCCATGGCCAAGGGACTTCACAAAGCGGCGCTCCAGTGTCCGGCGTGACAAACCCAATGCCTCAGCAAGCTCGCTGACCTGAAGTATCTGGCTCTGTAGATGCTCACGTATATAGTGCATCGCCTTCCTAACATCCGGGTCGG
>JAACFN010000141.1 GCA_009937455.1 Verrucomicrobiaceae bacterium
TCGTTGATTGCTCCACGTGCGATTCTAGAAGCTCTGGCCGGCAAGCATGAGGGCGCTGAAGAGCTGCTGCTTAATTGGCAGAGAAATCTACTTGGATTGTAGTAACGAAAAAGGTAAAGTCTTGTTTATCAAATTTTAATTCATGTCTGAATCATCAGAAAAACATATGCTCAGGTTCGGTTGTCCTGGTTGCGGAACTCGCCTAGTGGTTGATCCATCTCTTGCCGGAAAGGAAGGGCCTTGTCCCTCATGCGGAGATATCATCATCGCGCCACCCATTGCGGCTGCTACCAGTCTCGTGGCTAAGGCGGGAGCCCCTGTTGAAATTAAGCCGCGAGGGATAAGTAAGAGTGCCAGTGTGGCTTCACCTGCACCGTCGTCATCATCTCCGTCTACTTCTACCCCAGACCGCAGAAGGAAAAGCAGAAAGTCTGGGGTTGTGCCTTCAGTGGGCAATAGCCCAGCTACTGTGCCCAGTGCGGCTAAGGGGAATACCGCTAGGATAAATGCAGCTACCGGCATGCCTCAACAGGCGGCTGAGTCAAAAGACATGAAAACACTGCTGCTGATGGTGCTGGTCACCTGTGTGATCGTCTGCATTGCCTTGGCTGTTTATTACTACATGACCATTGGCGAGTAGGGCCGCAGCGGCCATTCATTTGAGCTTTGGGAGTTCATCATCACGTGGAAGTGGCACGGATCTTCTGGAGCCAAAAAAATATGCATAAATAGGCGAAAGAAACTTGTCTAGGGCGGCTAAATTTCAGACATTTTGTCTGCCCATGTCTGATATCCCTGATAAGCCTGAGAACGCCTCCGAGAACGATGCTCAAACCGACGTTGAATCCGCAGAAACCAACGTCTCAGACGCCCAAGAATACGGTGCGTCACAGATTGATAAATTAGAGGGTCTTGAGGCGGTTCGTAAGCGCCCAGGCATGTATATCGGAGACCCCGATGTGCGCGGTCTACACCACTGTGTGTTTGAGGTGCTGGACAACTCCATTGATGAGCACCTTGCTGGCTACTGTGACACGATCAAGATCGGCCTGCACGTGGATGGCTCCGTGTCCATTGAGGACGATGGTCGAGGCATCCCGGTGGAAGTTCACCCGAAGTTTGGCATTCCTGCCGTCGAGCTGGTGCTAACGAGCCTGCATGCTGGTGGTAAATTCGGTCAGGGTGCTTACAAGTACTCGGGCGGTCTACACGGTGTCGGTGCCAAGTGCGTGAATGCACTCTCTGACTGGTTCAAGGCAGAGGTAAGCCGTGAGGGCAAGGTGCACGCCATTACCTTTGAGCGCGGAAAAACCGTCAAGCAACTCGAAGTCGTAGGGGAGGTCGATCCTGCACACACCGGCACCAAGGTGAGCTTCTTTCCCGATGCTACTATTTTCACGGACACCATTGATTTTGAGTTTGCCCGCCTAGCCACACGCCTGCGTGAGCTTGCCTTCCTCAACCCCGGCTTGGTGATCGAGCTGGAGGACGAGCGCCCAGAGAGTGCTCAGAAAGAGCGTTTTTACTATGCCAAGGGGATTGAAGAATTTGTGACTCAGCTCGGGGAAAATAAAACATTGGTTCACCCCGAGCCAGTGATCATCAAAGGCAAGCGTAAGATCGAAATCGATTACGACGGAAAAATTGCCAAGGACGATGTTTTTGCTGATGTTGTTTTCCAATACAACGATAGCTACCAGGACAATATCCTCTGCTTTGCTAACTCCATTCCTAATGCTGATGGAGGAACTCACCTCACTGGCTTCCGTGGAGCGCTGACAAGATCGATCAACCAATACGCGAAAGCGAACAAGATTCTCAAGGACAAAGACCCGGCGCTCTCAGGTGACGACGTCCGTGAGGGCATTATCTGCGTGCTCAGTGTCAAGATGCCCAACCCGCGCTTCAGCTCGCAAACCAAGGACAAGCTGGTCAACGCCGAGATCGAGGGTGTGGTCAGCTCCATTGTTTACGAGGGACTGCAGGACTACTTCGAGGAAAACCCCAACCTCGCTAAAACAATCATCGATAAGGCGGTCAATGCTGCCCGAGCTCGGGAAGCTGCTCGTAAAGCACGTGAGACAGTGCGTAAGTCCGTGCTCTCCGGAGGTGGACTGCCAGGAAAGCTAGCAGACTGCTCAGAGCGTGACCCTGCTAAATCAGAAATCTATATTGTGGAGGGCGACTCCGCAGGTGGCTCGGCCAAATCAGGCCGTAACCGTATCAACCAGGCGATCCTGCCACTACGAGGTAAGGTCATCAATGTTGAGAAGGCACGCCTTCACCGAGCCCTGCAGAACAAGGAAATTCAGGCGATGATCACTGCCATTGGCGCAGGCATTGGTGATGGCGACCAAGAAGGGGCCTTCGACTTGGAAAAAGTGCGCTACCACAAGGTGGTCATCATGACCGATGCGGATGTTGACGGTGCTCATATTCGCACATTGCTGCTCACTTTCTTCTGTCGCCATATGCCTGAGCTGGTGAAAGCTGGCTACCTCTATATCGCGCAACCTCCGCTTTACAAAGTCACCCGTAAAAAGCGTGAAGAATATCTCGCTGACGATGACGCCCTCAACGAAATCCTCATCAGCTTGGGATCAGAGGACGTGAAGCTCAAGCAACACGGAACTGAAAATTACGTTGATAGTGATCTGCTCAAAAGCGTGCTCGACACCCTTGCCCAACTCACCCGCTTTACTTCCACTCTGGAAGGGCACGGCGGAGACTTCAGGAAGCTGCTCGAATTCGCTAACGAAGGTCACCTTTCAGAATACATGGTGCGCGTTCGCATTGGTAACGAGGAAGAAACCCACTATTTCGATACCGAAAAAGAACTGCTCGTCTTTGCTAAGGAGAACCGAGACCTCAGGCTCTTCGATGAGGAACTCACTGAGGAAGAAATCATCGCATTCAAAGAAAAGTACCAAGGTGTTCAGAGGCGAGCCGTTAAACGTGAACTGCATGAGTCGGCCGCTATTTCTAAAATCCTATCTCGACTCAATGAATTTGGCCTCAAGACCGAGCCGTTCTTCTCTGAAGATAAGCCCGTTTACGAGCTGATCGAGGGGGATGCTGATAAAGCTGAGGCGCTGCCTGTTTTCAACCTCTTTGAAATTCTCGATCGTGTGCTCGAAATCGGCCGCAAGGGAATGCGTATTCAACGATTCAAGGGACTGGGGGAAATGAACGCCAAGGAGCTATTCACAACCACCATGGATCCTGAGAGACGTCAGTTCCTCAAAGTTCGCCTAGATGAAGAAAACGCAATCGAAGCCGATAAGATGTTCGACGTTCTCATGGGCGATATTGTTGAACCCCGCAAACGATTCATCGAAGACAACGCCCTCAATGTTCAGAACCTAGATGTTTAATTCACCAGCACTTTAGGAATTACAGCATTTAACCTGACTATCTTTAGCTCACTTATTTTTACCTGACCCATGTCCAACGAATCTATCAAATCCATCAACGTGGCGGACGAAATGTCCAAGTCCTTCTTGGACTACTCCATGTCTGTGATTATCTCCCGTGCCTTACCTGATATCCGGGACGGGCTGAAGCCATCACAGCGGCGTGTGCTCTACGCGATGCATAATGACTTGTCGCTCTCACCAAGCAAGGCTCACCTTAAGTGTGCGCGTATTGTTGGTGATACCATGGGTAAATATCACCCGCACGGTGACAGCTCAATCTACACCACCTTGGTCAACATGGCTCAGCCATGGACGATGCGGGAAATTCTCATCGACGGGCAAGGAAACTTTGGTTCCGTTGAGGGTGACGCCGCCGCGGCGATGCGATACACCGAAGCCCGCTTGACCCACCTCGGGTCGGCGATGATGACCGATCTTGAAAAAGACACCGTCGACACCCAGCCGACATACGACGAAACGCGTGACGAACCCGTCGTCCTACCAGCCTCGATTCCCAACCTGCTGGTCAATGGCGGCACTGGTATCGCGGTGGGCATGGCTACCAACATCCCCGCCCACAACCTGGGCGAAGTGATCGATGGCGTTTGCGCTCGTATCGACAATCCCCAGCTCACGATCGATGAGCTGAAGCAGTATATCAAAGGCCCTGATTTCGCCGGAGAGTGCGAAATCCGCGGGTTCAAAGGCATCGACAGCTACTTTCACACTGGTCGTGGTAGCATCAAGATGCGAGGCAACATGGAGATTGAGGAAAAAGCCTCTGGCACATCCATCATCACCATCACCCACGTGCCTCACGGTGTAAACCGCGCGGTATTGCAGCAGCGCATCGCCGAGCTTGTCCGTGAAAAAGTCCTCACTGAAATCTCCGCAATGCGTGACCTCTCCGATGAGCAGACTCGCATCGAGATCACCCTCAAGCGTGATGCTCGCCCACAGGTGGTTGTTAACCAGATCTTCAAACTCACCTCCATGGAAACATCCTTCGGGGTGAACATGCTGGCTATTCACGAGCGCCGCCCCAAGCAGCTCTCGATCATGGATGCACTTGACGCATTTATCGAACACCGCCGTGAGGTGATCATGCGCCGCACCCGCTTCTTGCTCAACAAAGCAGAAGACCGTGCGGAAAACCTTGAGGCATTCCTGCTCGCGCTCGGGCACCTCGACGATTTCATCCGCATCATTCGTGATTCTAAAAACAGGGACGAAGCCCGTGAAAAGCTCAAGGCTTACACCTTCCCCGTTAAAACCGCAGAAAGCCTCGGCATTCTCATCCGCTCACAGGCCAGTATACAGGGTGAGCTTTATGTTTTCACTGACCGCCAGGTCAATGCCATCCTCGAGCTGCGCCTCTACCAGCTTACTGGTATGGAGCAGGAATCAAGGACTTCCTCGACATTCTTGCCCGTGAATCTCGTGTGCTTGCCATCATCAAGGACGAGCTTCTCGAAATCAGGGAAAAGTATGCCACTCCACGGCGCTGCCCCATTCTTCCCGATGAGGGAGAGATCGCCATCGAAGACCTCATTGCCAATGACGGCATGATCGTCACTCTTTCCAATAAGGGTTACATTAAGCGCACTCCATCTGCTGAATACCGTGTTCAAGCGCGTGGAGGCAAGGGGGTTCGTGGCATGGAAACTCGTAATGCCAACCAAGCTGAAGATGACGAGCAAGACTTTGTCGAGCACCTCTTCTCCGCTCAGGCGCATGATTACTTGATGTTCTTCACCAATACCGGCCGAGTTTACGTAGAGCGCGTTTATGGTATTCCTGAAGGTTCACGTGCTTCCAAAGGGCGCAGCATTAAAAACTTACTCAACCTCCAGCCA
>JAACFN010000142.1 GCA_009937455.1 Verrucomicrobiaceae bacterium
CGGTATCCATCGAGCAGGCGCGGTTGGAGTGGTCAGAGTTTTGCGACTATTTCTCACTCTAGTCTTCGTGGCCTAGCCCAATTTTTCTAACACGATCACGCACTCCAGGTGTCTGGTCTGCGGGAAAAGGTCAAAGGGCTGCACGGCAGTGAGCTTGTAGCCTGCGAGAAGAAACTCGCTGAGGTCACGCATCTGGGTAGCTGGATTGCAGGAGATGTAGACGACTTTTTTGGGGCCAAAGGCGAAGAGTTGCTCGAGGAATTCTTGGTTGCAGCCTTTGCGCGGCGGGTCAATGACCACGGCTGTTTCTTCAGCTGGAAAGCTAATGTCGTCAAAAATAGCTTCGGCGCTGGAGGCGAGGAAGGTAGCGTTGTCGATTTTGTTGAGTTCAGCATTACGGCGGGCCCAGTCTGCTGCGGTCTCGCTGACCTCGACTCCCGCGACTTGTTTGAACTTGTGCGCGAGACACAGTGAGAAGAGGCCTGATCCGCAGTAGGCATCGACGAGGTAGTGGGCACCGCAGGAGGACGCTTGTTCGGCGACGTAACTGGTGAAGGCAGGTAGGATGAATGGGTTGTTCTGGAAGAAGTCCCCGGCGAGAAAATGAAAAGTGATATCTCCCGCGTCGGTGGTGACGGTTTCGGAGATGGGATTGCGGTGATTGGTTTCTACGCGACCTTCGGTGGCGCGCAATAGTAAGGTGGCGTCTTTTTTGTAGGTCTTTGCGTTGTTGCGTGTTTCGTCGCGGATACGGGGTAGGGCATCATTGATCTCATCCATGGCGATGGGGCAATGCGGCACGTCGACGAGGTGTGAGCGCTGCCCTGCGAGCAGAAAACCAATGTCGCCGATCTTACCGTCGCGAGGCCGTTTGAAGTGTGGCGTGATTTTGGAGCGGTAGCCCCATTGGCGAGGTGAGGGAATCGCAGGGGATACATCGGTATGCACACCAGCCATATGCTCAAGTAACTCTTCGACCTGGCGTGTTTTCCAAGCGAGTTGCTTATCGTAGGAGAGGTGCTGGTACTGACAGCCACCGCATCTGCCGAAGAGAGAGCATTTGGGCTCAAGGCGGTCAGCTGAGGGGACGAGGACGTCGACGAGATCAGCCTGACTGTGTGATTTGTCGTTGCGGAAAATACGCGCGAGGACCTTCTCTCCCGGTAGGGTGTGTGGCACAAAGACAACCCAGCCTTGTTGTGCTTCGTCTTGGCCGCTTTGGTTACTTTGCTCACCTTGGTTCTCGAGTTGCACACGGGCAATGCCGACACCAAGATTGCTTAGCGATGAGATTTCAAGTTCGATTTCCTGATGGTAATCAAACGGGTGAGGATTGAATTTTTTGGGTTTGCGCATGGCAACCAGAGAGCCGATCTATCGTTAAAGCTTAGGGCTTATCGCTCTGCTTAGGGATTGCCGCTCGAAGGGGTTCCTGCAGGGGGTTTGATAGATATACTAGGGGATAAATTGTTAGGTTGGGCTGGTGGCTTTACCGCAGCGGGCTGCTCGCCTTCGGCTATTTGTGCGTCCGTTGGTAGAGCAATATCATCTGATGGAGTGCGAAAGAGACTGGTCGCGGCAGCCACGGTGGCTGTTGATGCTTTTGCTTTTACTGTTTTCTTGGGGGCTTCTTCGATGGGCTCTGGTGCGGGGCTTTCTTGTTTAGCACACGAGGCACAAAACTGAGCGAGGCATGTTAGCAGAATGAGGTGATGGATTGTTTTCATGGTCATTAAGAAACGCGGTTGGCAAAGCTAACCATTAAGCTTGTCTGGGAGAAGTGGCAATGGTGAAAGTGAGGAATGCGGAGGAAAGTTAGAGCTGTCTGGGTGTCAGTCATTGTCGAGTTGAGAGGCTTGAGCAAACAGCCTTAAGTAAACAGCCTGAAGCAAATGGTCTCATGCAAACAGGCCCACACGGAAGAGTGCAGGCCTGTTGATTATAGAGTGTTCTTTGTGAAGGTCCTTACGCAGGGCTTTGCAGTTGGCGATTAATCACGGATACGTGGCGCACGAACTCACGAGTTTCTTTTTGCCATTGGGCCATTGCTTGTCGCGATACGCTTACCTTGTTTGAAATGGCTTGTTCTAGCTCGTTATAGCTGTCGGTGAGACGCTGAGAGAAATCATGAAATGCTTCCATGGCTTTATCGCTGAGCGCAGTCTCTGGCTCGATGGCTTTGACTTTATCTGCCTGACGGCATGCTTCACGCATTTCTGCGAGCAGGATTTTTTCATCCGATACACGGCGCAGGTTGCTGGTAAGACCAAGCTTAGAAAGCACCCAAATCATCCACTTGGTAGGGTCAAACTGCCAAGGCTTTACGCCATTACGGTAGTCGTGCTGGAACGCGTGGTGGTAGTTGTGGTAGCCTTCGCCACATGTGAAAACGGCCATGATTGCGCTATCACGTGCAGAGTTCTCTGTATTATACGGGCGTTTGCCGATGGTATGGCAGAGCGAGTTGATGAAGAAGGTGCAGTGCTGAACTACGACGATGCGTAGGATGCCGGCGAGCAGGAAGCCTCCGAGGGCGTAGTGCCAGGTAGGCTGAACCATGTAGGCAAGTGCGGTGGGAACAACAACGCCCAGGATGAAGCCGATCCAGTGCACATACTTGTGTTGCCACATGCAGAGCTTGTCCCGCATAAGATCATTGACGTTATTAACTGGTTCTTCGGGTCTCATCTTGAAAATGAGCCATCCAATGTGAGCCCACATGAATCCTTTGGAAATATCATATGGATCATCATCGTGGTCGACGTGTTTATGATGTTTGCGGTGATCAGCGGTCCAATCAAAACATGAGTTCTCGAAGGCGCAGGCGCCGAAGAGGAGGGTGACCAGCCTGACAGGCCATTTCGCCTTGAAAGCAAGGTGGGAATAGAGCCGGTGATAACCGAGCGTGATACTCATGATGGTGATCACGGTGTAGAAAAAGAACATCCCGAACTGAAACCAGTCGATTCCGAAGTGCCATAGATAGATGGGAACGGCGGTAACGGCGAGGAGAGCGGTGGTAATGAGGAAGATACTCGTGATCCAGTTGACGCGAGAAAAAGGAATTTTGTTAAACATAGCGGGTAAAAAGAGGGCCAGGTGCAGTAATCATTCTGATCAGTCTGTGGCCGATGTGGATAAAAATGGCAGTGGTTATTCACCAAAGATGAATCTCTTTACACGAGCTGGCTTGTAAAGTCAAGCTCAGGCTTAGGCTAGGCATGGCGGTTAAGCCGCACTGGATGCCTTAAACAATACGTTTCCATTGAGTTACAAGGGAAACCGACCACTGGAATTTCCTAGCTGTTTCTCGGATTAAAAAGGGCTCATCTGCCTTTTTTACTAGCTCAAAAGAGGGGCAAAGCAGCTCAGATAACCATTCAAAGGTATCCTCACTGGGTTGATTCTCAGGAGGGGTGAATTGTTCCAGCCAGGTGCATGGGGTGGCCAGAACGAGATAGCCACCGGGTAAAACTAGGTCGGGAAGCCGGTTGAGTAGTTTAGCCGGATCGGGGAGTCGACAGATTAGGTTGGCGGCATGAACATAATCAAATTGGCCGAGATTTGCGGGCAGATTCATTGCATCAGCACAGAGGAACTGGATGCCTTCTGGATGGGAATGCTCGGGAATGCTTGCCGTCGCTCTGCTATTGATTTTGCCGCTTTCCTTAATGGGGTAATCAATACCGCCATGCTGGCGTATTTCTTCAGCGGCTTCAATAAAGCTGGCAGAATAATCAATTCCGACGACCTCGTCGCATACTTTAGAGAGTTCAAAGGTGGATCGCCCGACTGCGCAGCCAATATCTAGGCCTCGCGATGCTTTTTTCTCGGGGAAATAGGCAACCGTACGGCTTGGAAATCCGATTGCATCAGCAGGTCCAAACGGCCAAGGCATCAGCTCTGCATCGGTGCCGTAGTGCATGAGTAAATATTCGCTGAGGGCTTGGTCTGTTTCGTAAAGGTTGGACATCTGCAGAAGGGGTAGAAATAAACAGAGCGGAAGGCAAGCGGTAAGCAGTGAATACTTGGCTCAGCTTTAGCCGTAGAGGGCTCTGAGGATATCGGTTTCCGTCGGTGATCCAAGGTGGCTGAGCTGAACAAGAACTTTATCCCAGGTAGGTATTTCTAAACGCTCCTTCTCGATTTGTCGTTGATCTATAGGGAACTCGTCCGCGGGAAGAATGCCCTGTGCCAGATGGAAGCAAGCCCAAGCTCGCCATGCCCGCAGTTCTTTGTTGGGGCCGCTTATGCGGCTTGCGAGGTGCTGGTAATGGCGCACGGGGTTGCCCATAAAACCTTCTTCATGCCGACGGGTAAGGATCCAGACTTTGGCCTGATAAGGCAGAGGCCACTGAGTGAGTGTTATATCGTCGGGGGCGAGGGTGACACCAAGTGCATGGTTGAGCTGGAGCAGTGCTTGGGCGGGTTTGCCTTGAAGCCAGAGGGACTGAGCGCAGGTGAGTGCGGCAAGATAGTAGCAGCTGGGATCTCCGCTCTCACGTGCCTGCCGGCTATCCGATGGAGTCAGTATACTTTGTGCATGCGGCAAGAATGGACAAGCTTCGCGGCCTGCGATGTGTTGGCGAATAGGCATCTCAATGGGCGTCTCAATGGGTATGTCTAATCATCAAGACTACGAGCTTCAGCCGTATGATCTGAAAAAAGAATCACCATTGGGCGGCAGCACACTTCACAATCATAATCGACTTCGCAGGGGCACTCCTCGGCGGGAGGAAGTGTAACATCGAAGGATTGAAAGCATGCCGGGCAGGTAACGGGAGTTGTTTCCATGGCATTAATTTGTTACC
>JAACFN010000143.1 GCA_009937455.1 Verrucomicrobiaceae bacterium
GCTAACGTGGCACGCGTATTCTCCCGCCTGTTTGATTTCCAAGAGCGCATCGATACCACCACGGGCAACAAGCAGATCTGGCAATGGGCACAAGAATTACTGCCTGATAAAAACCCGCGCATTCACAACTCGGCACTGATGGAGCTTGGCCAAACTTACTGCTCCAACAAATCACCCGACTGCGCGCACTGCCCAGTTAGCCAGTTTTGCCAATGCCAAGAGCCCTCCTCTCTTCCCCAGAAAAAATCAGCCGTAAAGACCACACGTATTGATGAGTTCGCCATTTTTGCCACAGACTCGCACGGGCGCGTGCTGCTCCAAAAACAGGCTCAAGGTAACCGCCGCGAAGGCATGTGGCATATCCCCCGCCGCGATCACGAACAAACCTTGGATCTTGCCCTCTCACTTAAAACAACCTACGCCATCACTCGCTACCACGTTACCCTGCGCATCTACGCCAGCCACTCAGATCAAACTGACTCCCAAGACCATGAAACCTGGCACCCGATCGAAAACCTCGAACATCTACCGATGCCCAGCCCCGACCGCCGCGCTCTGGAGAGCCTTATTTCATCCGTTGGGTGAAAGGAAATTAAAAATGGATAACTCGAACTGCAGCCGCAAGCGGCTCCCCGCTTAAACTTAAACTGCCACGAAGTGGCTAACTTCAACTGCCGCGAAGCGGCCCTTATGATCACCAAAGCATTCATCCTCGGCGCTGGCCTCGGCACTCGACTACGCCCCCTCACCGACGTCTTGCCCAAGCCGCTTGTTCCTGTCTTCCATGAGCCCATGGCCAATTACGCCCTGCGCCACTGCCAAGCGGCGGGCATCAAAGAGTTCGCCATCAACACACATCACATTCCCGAGGCGTGGCAACAGGCTTACCCAGATGGCAGCTTCCATGGCTCGCCACTGAGCTTCTTTCACGAACCCGTGCTACTCGAGACCGGCGGCGGCATCCGCAATATTAGTGCCTTTATCGGCGATGACCCTATCCTCGTTTACAATGGCGACATCCTCACCGACATCGATATTGGCAAACTCATTGCCCATCACCAAGCATCCGGCAACATCGCCACTCTGGCGCTGCGCTCATCGGGGCAAAACTGCAACGTCAACATTGAGGGCGACCAGATCACCGATATGCGCAACTTACTCGGCGATATCCCAGGCACCCATCAATTCACCGGCATCTACTGCATCGAGCCAGAGATCCTCAAGCTCATCCCGGATGAACAAGTCACCTCGATCGTGCCTGCCTTCATCCAGCTCATCAAACAGCATAAACTCGGTGCCATAGTACTCGATCAAGGTGACTGGTTCGATATCGGCAACCCCGATGCCTACAGAGAAGTCCATGAGCACCTCCGCTCCGGGCGCAACGATGCCATCCACCCCGATGCTAGCATCCACCCCTCAGCCCAGGTCGATGCCGCCAGCTGCATCATCGGCCCCAAAGCAGTCATCGAGGCTGGCGCCAAACTCACCGACACCATCGTCTGGCCAGCTGCCACCGTCAGTGAGGGCTCCATTCATGAGGGCGCCATTGTCACCAGCTCATGATTTTTAATTCTTGATTCTTCAATCCCACATTCTACATCCCCCTCATGCCAGCTGACACCCTTCTGACTGCAGTCCGTAATTACCTTAAACTGGGGCCTACGCATACCTGTATCATGGAGCCCATCACCAAGGGCGCCTCCGGACGTACAATTATCCGTCTCAAACCAGAAGGTCACC
Organism: Verrucomicrobiaceae bacterium; assembly: GCA_009937455.1. Classification (GTDB taxonomy): domain Bacteria; phylum Verrucomicrobiota; class Verrucomicrobiia; order Verrucomicrobiales; family Akkermansiaceae; genus Oceaniferula. Next base: position 1,744 of record JAACFN010000143.1, read on the forward strand.
CTACCTACATCGGCATTCATTACACCTTGGATCGCAAGGATAATGCAAACTACCTACCGGTTTCCCAGTTCCTCAAAAACGCAGGCTTCAATGTTCCTGAGGTCATCTATGACAACACAGGACGCCGTGTGGCACTCGTCGAGGACCTCGGTGACGCTGACTTATTAAGCATGAAGGATGAGCCCTGGGAGGTAAGAGAGCCCATCTACCGCTCCGCACTCGAACAGCTCGACAAACTCTTTTACACGCGCCCGCCCAAGGACCTCGAATTCCAGCCTGCCTTTGATGAGGCCATGTATCGCTGGGAACAGAATTATTTCTATGACCAGCTCGCCGATGAATACCTCGGCATGAACCCAGCCCTAGTACATGAACTCTCCGAGCACCCGGCGCTTAGCCAAATGGCCAAAGACCTGGGTGCCTCATCACGTAATTTGGTGCACCGGGATTTCCAAAGCCAGAACATCATCGCCCATGACGGCAAGGCCTGGCTCATTGACTTCCAGGGCATGCGCCGTGGTCGGCAAGAGTATGATCTAGCGTCACTTGTTTACGACCCCTACATGAACCACTCAGCAGAAGATCGCCAAAAGCTACTCGATCTATGGGAGGAAATATCGGAGGAAGAACCCATCGCTCCCATTCTCCAGAAATGTGCCACTCAGCGGCTCATGCAGGCCATGGGCGCCTTTGCTAAAATCGGCCGACAACCCCAACAGGAATGGTATCTTCAGCACATACCGACCGCAGCGGCCATCCTTCGAGACGTAATCGCAGGATCAAACCTTGAAGAACCCCTTCTACCTGTGCTAGATGAGATCGAAACACTTTGACATCACAAGCTCTTAAATCTCGGCTCTTCGTTGCAGCTCTCGCCATGGGAGTCGGCTGCGGGGCACTGTATCTGAGCAAGACCACTACCTGGCTCAAAAAGTTAGACGCATCATTTGTCATGATTGCGCTGAGTTACCAAAGTGGCGAACAATTCGTTCATCAGCTTGATGCACAGTCTGACATCATCACCATTAACAGCGTCAGCAAACCGCAGGGACAAACAAATCAAGTTCAGAGCATTGAAATAACCGATGACCCAGACAAGATTTTTGAAGCTTCCCCCCCTTCTGCTCTGGATTACGCCATCATTCTGACCTCCCTGCACAAACGCGGCTACAAGGAGGTCATCCTCACAACGGGTTTGAATTGGGACCAGCAACTTGGCCTTGAGACTCAGGGTTTGGGCCGCCAACTGGCGATGTTTTCGCGTTCAGCCATTGCCCTACCAGTGACCCGGGTAGCGACACCCCAATCTCTACCAGACATCCTGAGGCGCAGCCTCATTCCCATGTCGCGCGTATCGGGGAACCACCGCCAACTGCCCTTCATTAACTACGCTCCCATCTCAATCCATGCCGACGGCGGCAAACACACGCTAGCAGGATTCAGCGAAGTGGAAAACATCCCCGCCGCCGAGGGTCACATACCACTTCTCGCTTACTGGCAAGATGAAGGACTGATCCCCTCGATCGACCTGCTCACCATTATGACAGCCTACAAGCTCAACCCCTCAGATTTGACGGTGGATTGTGGTCGTCACATACGTCTCGGGAAAAAAGGTCCGCTAATCCCCATTGATGAATTTGGTCAAACTCCCATACCTAACAAGCCCGCCAAACCACTAGCCCCAATCCAAGCAGACACACTCATGCCCCCCAGCGACAAAAAGGACGGCATCTCTCTACTTACCCAGCCAGCACCCATCGCCCTGATCCACGCAGTAGGTGAGAAGACTTCCATCACAAACACCCTATCACCTGAGCGCCTCACCAGTCTCATCGCGCTATCACAAAGCTACCCCATTACTAAAAATGCTGTGTCTTTTCCACGGCTGCCGATATGGGCATCCATGATTCTTCTCTTAGATGTGGCACTGCTAAGTTTCTGGTTTGGTCAGCTCACCCGCAGTAAACGCCTGCTTGCCTATACCCTATCAGCCACCCTCATCATCCCCCTGTTATTTGTTCTACTTGGCGCTCTGCTTCATCTATCACAACACTGGCTCAGCTTATCCGCCCCGCTCGCCACCCTGATCACAGTATGGGCTTGCCATATTTTTAGGCGATAATTTCAGCGGCCCCATGTTTCCTGAAATTTAGCATTCAGAAATTAAAATTAACTGCTTAGATACCGATATGTCCCTGGACGCCACCATCAACAAGGCCTCAGTCCTCATCGAGGCCCTGCCCTACCTGCAGTCGTTCCGCGGCCACACCTTCCTGATCAAAATGGGCGGCTCCGCCATGGAAGATCCAGGCCTAGTACGCAAGGTCATGCGCGACATTGTATTTCTTGAGGTAGCCGGCATTAATCCCGTGATCGTACACGGTGGCGGTAAAGCTATCTCCGCCGCTATGAAAGAAGCAGGCCTCGAGGCTCAATTCATTGGCGGCTTTCGCGTCACCACCCCAGCGGCAATCGAGATTGTTGAGCAGACCCTGAGCCACACCATTAACCCGGGACTGGTGAACATGATCACTGAGTTCGGCGGCAAGGCGCACGGCATTCCCGGCACTGAGGTCTTCAAAGGCCGCAGAATTCAGGCCACCGATGATGACGGTCAACAAGTCGACATCGGCCGCGTCGGCGAAGCCGTTAGCTGCCAACTCGACGCGATCGACCAAATCATCAAGGCCGAAACCGTGCCCGTCATCTCCCCACTCGGAGCCGAAGAAGAAACCGGCAAACCGCTCAACGTCAATGCTGACCTCGCTGCCGCTTGCCTTGCCAAGGCACTCAAGGCCACCAAGCTCGTTTACCTGTCCGATGTCCCCGGCATCCTCTCTGATCCCGCTGACCAAAGCACGCTGATCCCCTCGATCAACCGCTCCCAAGCTAATGAACTCATCTCAGACGGCACTATCTCCGGCGGCATGCTTCCCAAGATCCACTCCGCCCTCGACTCCCTCGACCACGGTGTCGGCAAAGTCCACTTCATCGACGGCCGCACCCCCCACTCCTTACTGCTCGAGATCTTCACCCGCTCCG
>JAACFN010000144.1 GCA_009937455.1 Verrucomicrobiaceae bacterium
GCGCCAACAAATAGAAAATTTGAGTTCCGAAATGACGTCTCGAATCGATGCTCATTCCCGCCAAATCATGGAACACATGCACCGAGAAATCCAGCAATGGAAGCACCGCATGGATGAGCAAATCTCGGCACTCAGCGATAAAAAAGTAGATCGCGACGAACTTGGCAACCGCCTAGCTCGCATCGCCAGCGCCGCCATGGGTGACACAGCAACAAACCCCACCAACATCACTCCCAGTAATTACTCAGGGCCGTCTATCCCGAGGCCCAATTTAGGATCTCTAACTGGCATCAGCCCGAGCACGGAATCCAGCAACACCCCCGCAAGCCCAACTGTAGACTCGAGCACCCAAGACCCGCACGGCTTGCCCAAGCTCATCAGCCCAGATGCCTATCCTAAAAATGATAATGACAGCATGGCTTGATCATTCATCGATCAAATGATCGACATACTCCTCAGACTCTGAGCCCCCACCCTTCCCTTACTTTAAAGTGCCCCTAGAGCCAGCCAGTTTTTCAACCGGTGACCCACCGCATTACGAATCAACTCCAGATTCTCGAGCACGCGGTGTGAGGGCTCCACTGGCGCCGGCCTTCCCCGACCTCTCAGCTCTGAGAAAAAGCTGGCATACCCAATTCAATAACATCCCAGCGATACCTGCGCCCTCATTAGAGGGAGACGCTCGCCATGGAGCCACGCATAGCTCAGGCCGCAATGCCGGCCAACTTCCCGAACTACCGCCTATGCGGACAATGGCATCTCTGGTTTCCAGCAGCTTACAAGACCGCAACGATCAAGCGCAGGAGCCCACGCTGACCCCGCTACCCTCAGAACAATCCCCAAGCCGTCATTCACAAGACCAAGAATCCGAACACAGCTGGGAACCCAATATATCTCATCAGAATCCCCAAGATAATGCTCCCATCGGCTTTACTCAGCTGGAAGAAACAACCTCCTCAAAGGACTCGTCTCAAGAAAGCAGCCGCCCACAGATTGAAAGCGAGAGTCTGCCACAAAAACCAGCCGCTACCACGGACAAGTCCCCTTTCCTTGCCGCAGATCTCGTTGCTAAAATCCGCAGTAACACCCGCCCATCGGAGCATGCCGCTGCTGACACCACTCCTTTTGACCGCACCCCTTTTGACACCGTCTCCATCCAAGACGCTGAGCCTACTGACGCACACACTCCATCTACGACAAAAGAGTCACCAGAAGAGTTGCCAAGTCATTCAGAATACACCCAGACAAATATCCCCTTTGCTGAAATGGAGCCCCCAGAAACAGCAGGGAGCAAAACGTCTAAGTTCACTGACAAGGATTTACAGGATGCTCTGCGCCCACTGATCGAACCCAGCATTGATCAGTTTCTTTATGCGCCGACACACAGCATCCACGGCTACCTTGAGCCTATGCTGCGGAGCACTGTGCGCAGAGCTATCGCCGAACAAATGACCGAGGCTAGCCCATTTCGTGATATCACCGGCTGGGATAAATTCGCATGGAAATTGCGAGCCCTCATGAGTAGCCGCACATACGATGACGTCCTATTTAATCATACCCGTAGATACCAAGTAGAAGAGGTTTTCCTGCTACGTCCACAAACACGCTCGCTGATCTCATACGCCAGCCACAACCCAGCACGCCATGCCAAATCAGCTAAAGTGGAGGGCACTGTTAGGAAAATTGCCACCAAAGCCGCAAATATTGCCATCGATGAAGGGTGCATAATCAAATGGGAAGAGGACCGTCAGCTGGTCATTCGCCCAGGCAAGCACACGATCCTTGCCGCTATTGTGCACGGCTCACCCAACAGCGTTTTACAATCTGATCTTGATTATGTTTTGTCCCAAGTGGAAGACCGGCTTGGCAAATCACTTGAAGACAACAACGAGATTCATTTGAGAATCCTCCAGCCCATGCTGGAGTGCTGCTTACTCATCCAGTCTCTTGCGAGTCCAAATTAATCAGCTCCTGAGCTGAGCTCACCTCATCCAGATCGCTAAAATTGAAGCCTCCATCGGCAGGAGGCAGCCTGCAACCGCGGTATTTACCTTTACAGTAGCAGACAAAGCATCTACCCCAATTTGCATGTCATTCTCCGATCTCGGACTTTCCGAAGCCGTTCTCTCAGCTGTTACTGAATCCGGCTACGAAAACCCCACTCCTATTCAATCAAAAGCCATCCCTCTCATACTTGAAGGCAAGGATGTGATTGGAGCCTCGCAGACAGGCACAGGTAAAACTGCCGCCTTTGCCCTGCCCTCACTTTCTCAAATCAAACCCCTCGGCAAGCCCCAGATTCTGGTACTCGAACCCACTCGTGAACTTGCCCATCAGGTTGCCGAGCAGTTTGAACACTATGGTAAACACACCGGATGCAAGGTAGCCCTCATCTATGGAGGCGTTGGCTACGGCCAGCAAGATGAGCAAATGAAAGATGCCGATATTGTTGTAGCTACACCCGGCAGACTTGTTGACCACTTTTACCGAGGCAGTATGCGTTTCGGTGCGATCAAAATCCTCATCCTTGACGAAGTAGACCGCATGCTGGACATGGGATTTCTCCCCATCGTTCGCAAGATCGTGAACCTATGCCCATGGAACACAGAAGAAACATCACGCCAGACACTTTTCTTTTCAGCCACCATGCCCGCCGCCATCCAGGGGTTTGCTCAGTGGTGTCTTCATGAGCCAGAATCGGTTGAAATCGCGCGCCGTGCGGTAGCTGATACTATTAACCATGCCTTTTACCCCGTATCGATGGACCAGCGTGATGACCTGCTGCTGGCTCTGTTGGAAAAAACAGATTTTCACTCGGTAATGATCTTCACCCGCACCCGTAAAGAAGCGGACACCGTATGCGGATTAATCAAAGGCACTGGACACAAGGAAGTGGTAGCCATGCACTCTGACGTCAAACAATCTGACCGGCTCAAGGCACTCAGCGGATTCAAAGATGGCACCTACAACATTCTTGTTGCTACTGATGTCGCCGCCCGCGGTATCGACATCTCCACCGTCACCCACGTCATCAACTACCGAGTGCCGGAGAATGCAGAAGACTACGTGCACCGCATTGGACGTACGGGTCGCGCCGAATCAGAAGGCGATGCCTTCACTATTCTCACCGCTGACGAGCTCGATTTTGCTAAGTCCGTTGAAAACTTTGTAGAAAAGAAAATCGAGCGCCGTAAACTCGAAAGTTTTGAGTATACCTACACCGCTCTCCTCGATGACTCCCCGGCTCGCCCTGTGCGTAAGAAACGCCCGCCAGCACCACGTCGCAGACGCAAGTAAGTTAGCTCCCCTATACTGAAATGCTTTGAGGGGCCACAAGCATTCCATCATCGCTCTCATATCGACTCATGAAAGTCATCGCCATTGACCCAGCGGTTCGCAACACCGGCTACGCAATACTGGAAGGCGATCACCATCAACAGCGCGTACTAGATTTTGGTGTCATCACCATCCCTGCTAAAATCCAACAATCTGGAGCCCTTTCAGCCATTCACACCGGCATTGGCAACCTCATTAAAAAGTGGCAACCTGATGAGGCTGCCGTCGAGGGCATTATTTATGTTCAGTCCCACCGCACAGCCATCAGCATGGGAGCCGCACGCGCCGCTACACTGATCGCTGCAGCTGAGGCCGGTCTAGACATTTATGAGTATGCTCCTCGCAAGGTCAAACAGGTGGTTACCGGCAATGGTTCCGCAGACAAACAGCAGGTCGCCTTTATGGTTCGTACACTTCTGGGACTGACTGAAAGCCCACCACATGACGCAGCTGATGCCATCGCCATCGCCATTGCCCACCTCACCTCAAGCGACCCGCTTAAAGCGGCCGTGCTCAAACGCCATCAGATATAATCGACAGGCGCCCTAGCACCTGACAAAAAAGCGTGTTCAAAGCAGGTCATTTATGCTTTAGTAATCTAAACTTTCTGGGTTAACTACCCAATCATCGTTATGGAACTCGACCTATCCGACTCGCCCCTAGACCTCAAAGCATTCAAACCTCACGAATTAGAGGAGATTTTCGAAGACCCTTTCGCGCTTCGATTCCTCCCTGACGTTGATGATCCCGATATTGAGTCACGCTTCTACGCACTCGGTCGCACCGTCGGAGATCGGCATTTGTTCCTCTCCTTTTGGACGGATGGAAAATCAGCTCGAGTCATTGCCGCACGTGAAATGACAGAGAGTGAAAAAAGATTCTACCAGCGCAACTATGGTGAAATCAAATAGAAGTGCCTAACCACGAGAACAACCTATTTTAAATCATGAATACCATTCAATCCTGGAACGACATTCCCAACTTTGAAAGCGATGAAGACGAGTCCACTTTTTGGAATCAACACGAGCTTGATCCTAAGCTGATGAGCAGCTCAACGCATCAGCCCGATTCACGAGAATCCACGACCATCACGCTGCGATTTGATCCACGTATGCTCGCGCGCATCAAGCGACTAGCTCGCTCCCGCTACCTCAACTATCAGTCCATGATGAAACAATGGCTGGCAGAAAGAATCGAAGAGGAGCAAGACAATCTCCCCAACGGCTGAGCCTGCTCAATGGCCTCTGCCCCACCAGGCCAAATAATACCACCGCTAGACCCCTGATTATATCTTCTAGCGCTTGACGAAGTATTCTTAGCCTACTAAACCCTCTGCCAACACGCAGATCAGCACACTTCAAGCTCCCGTAGCTCAGCTGGATAGAGCAACGGATTTCTAATCCGTAGGTCACAGGTTCGAGTCCTGTCGGGAGTG
>JAACFN010000145.1 GCA_009937455.1 Verrucomicrobiaceae bacterium
GATATCCGCGGAAATGTTCCGACTAGATTACAGAAACTCCGAGATAACGATGAGCTGGATGCGATCATGCTCGCCGAGGCAGGTTTGGTGAGGCTTGGCTATGACTTGAGTGCCGAACTCGAGGGCGGACTGCATGCCGTTACGATGCCGGCGGATGAATTTTTGCCTGCAGCTGGGCAGGGCATCGTGGGGTTTGAAATTCGTAAAGGAGATGCCGATACACAGGCATGCATTGATGCCATCAACCACCATGAATCCATGTTATTACTGAGGGCGGAGCGGGAGTTTCTGCGTTTGCTGGATGCTGGGTGTCACACACCTGTCGGAGTCAGATCATGGATTGAGGACGGTTCATTACACATGAAGGCTAGGGTATTTGATGAACATTCCGATGATGAGCCAACGGAATCTGATGTCATAGGAGATTTGGCTGAGCCTGAGCTGGTGGCGGGGGAACTATACAATACTTTGAAATGAGTGGGATATGCTACTTGGCTGGAGCTGGTCCTGGAGACCCAGGTTTGGTAACCCTGAAGGCAAAGCAGTGTATCGAGCAGGCAGATGTTCTTGTTTACGATGCGCTCAGTAGTGCTGAGCTGCTGACATGGGTGAAGCCGGGGTGCGAAAAAATCGATGTTGGTAAACGTGCGGCAGATCATAAACTCCCCCAAGATCAGATCAACCAACTGCTGGTGGAGAAGGTTCGTGAGGGAAACGTTGTTGTCAGATTAAAAGGAGGAGACCCGATGATCTTTGGACGCGGAGGAGAGGAGGCAGCGGCACTCTCTCAGGCAGGGCTGAAATTTGAGATTGTTCCGGGTATTTCATCGGCTTTTGCCGGGCCGATCTATGCGGGTATCCCGCTTACCCACAGGGAATATGGGTCACAACTTACCGTCTTCTCAGGTCATGATTCCATTGATAAGGAGAGCAGTGATTTGGATTATGCTCAGCTTGCCAAGGCGCCAGGCACCAAGATTTTTTTGATGGGAGTGGCGAGATTGCGCGAGATCACTAGTAAGCTTGTTGAGCATGGTGCTGAGCCTACTACACCTATCGCTCTGACCCGCTGGGCAACCACGGGCAGGCAAAAAACAATCACTGGCACTTTGGCGGATATAGGCGATATAGCCGAAGCACAAAATTTCAAGGCTCCCGCAGTGGGCGTCATTGGTCACATTATTAACGAAATGAAAAATATCGAATGGTATGAAAAACGGCCCCTTAAAGGGAAACGCATTGTTGTCACCCGAAGCCAAGAGCAGGCCCCGGAGTTAGTCAACAAACTCAGCGAACTAGGAGCTGATGTCATCGAACTGCCAGTGCTCAAGATTTGCGACCCTGTTGATAAGCAAGGTTTTGCTGAGTGCGTCGTCAATGTGCATACCTATGATTGGCTGGTATTCAGCAGCACCAATGGGGTGCGAAGGTTTTTTGATGCATTTTTTGCACTTTATAAAGATGCGCGGAGCCTTGGGGGAGTGCGTATAGCGGCGGTAGGGCCCGGAACACAAGCGGCCATCGAAAGCTATCGTTTTGCTGTGGATCTCGTCCCAGAACGTCATATTGCGGAAGGGTTACTCGAGACATTTCAGAATGAGCATAGCATTGATAGCCAAACGGTGCTTTGGGTGCGGCCAGAGAATGCTCGCCCGGTGCTTGTTGATGGTTTAAAGGAGCAGAATGCTATTGTTGACGAGTGTATTGCATACCGAATCGAAGCAGAAAAAGACGATCCCACTGGAGCCGCAGAGCGTCTCTCAGAGGAGGGGGCGGACATGATCACCTTCACCAGCTCCTCAACAGCGAAGTATTTTCATGATCTTGGCTTGCCATGGCCTGCTGATTGCGTAGCCATCAGTATCGGGCCAATAACCACCGCCAAACTCAAAGAGTTGGGCTGTGATCAGCTCATTGAGGCTGAAAGCCATAGTATCGAAGGCATTGTGACAGCTATTGTTGACCAGTTTAGTGGTAGTTAATACGTTATTTAGCTTGCATCAAAGCGGGTCAGAGGGCATTATTCAGCTCCTTACAATAGTATCTTTATAAACAAACTAAGGTTTAAATGATTCATTTTCCCGATTACGCGCCGCTTGGTGACGACCAAAAGAAGCAACTTTCATTATCACTAGGTTCCTTAAGCCCAGAGCAATTGGCTTGGGTGAGTGGTTTTATTGCCGGCTCAGGTAACGCCAATCAAGTTATCTCAGCTGATGCTGGCTCCACAGGTTCTGTCAGCACGGCAAGTCAGCCGATCACCGTGCTCTATGGAACGGAGTCCGGAAACTCGGAAGCATTGGCTAGCCAGCTTGTTTCTCAGGCTAAGCAAAAAGGCTACCGGCCACGTTTGCTTAATATGGCTGACGCTACACTTGCCAACCTTGGGGAGGCTGAGCGCTTGCTCGTCGTGGTAAGCACTTGGGGTGATGGTGAGCCACCAGAATCTTCTGAAGCTTTCTACAACGAGCTGATGGAGGGTGAGCTTGCACTAGGTGGAGTTGAGTTTTCTGTCTGCGCTTTGGGAGACACGAGTTACGATCTGTTCTGCCAAACAGGTAAGGACATCGATGCGAGGTTAGAAAAACTCGGCGCCAAGCGTGTAGTCGATCGTGTCGATTGTGATCTTGAGTTTGATGAAGCTTTCGCAGCCTGGAGTCATTCAGTTTGGACTGAGTTTGGATCTGGTCAGGCAGTGGCTGAACCGTCAGCTCTGCAGCCAAGTCAACAGGTGGTTTTTGATAAGAAGAATCCTTTCCCTGCTGAAGTCATCGAGAACCAGCTGCTTAGTAGTAGTCGTTCAGCAAAAGAGACCTACCATATTGAGCTATCGCTCGAAGGTTCTGGCTTTGATTACCAGCCCGGTGATGTGCTTGGTGTGATTCCGCGAAACTCTGACGATGTAGTGGCGGCCTTACTTAAAGCAGGTGATCTCGATGGTGACACGGAAATAGAACATCACGTCTTAGGCAAGATGCCCTTGGTCAACGCCCTAACGACAGAGTTCGATATTACTGGGTTATCTCGTAAGGTGGCGGCTTCATGGCAACAGATTTGCGGCTCAGAGGAGTTGGCTGAGCTAATGGCACCTGAGTCTAAAGAGAAGTTTAAGGAGTGGAGCTATGGGCGTCAGATTATTGACTTGCTTGAGCTTTATCCTGCCAAAACATTGAAGCCTCAGCAGCTTGTTGATATTTTGCGTAAGCTTCCTGTTCGTTTGTATTCAATAGCATCTAGTTTCAAGGCCCATCCAGGAGAGGTGCATATGACGGTGGCGGCAGTGAGATACAATGCCCATGACAAAACGCGTAAGGGCGTTGCCTCAACTTTCCTTGCTGATGACGCACCAATAGGGTCAAAGGTTTCTGTATACACTCATCAGAACAAGAATTTCCGCCTGCCTGATAGCAATGATACACCGATTATTATGGTTGGACCAGGCACCGGTATTGCACCCTTCCGAGCATTTATTGAAGAGCGCTCTGCGGCGCAGGCTCAGGGAAACAGTTGGCTGTTCTTTGGCGATCAGCACTACAACGAAGACTTCCTCTACCAGCTTGAGTGGCAGGAGCATTTGAAAAGTGGTGCTTTATCAAGGATTGATGTCGCCTTCTCACGTGACCAACCAGAAAAAGTTTACGTTCAGGATAAGTTAGCGGAACACGCCAAAGACATTTGGCAATGGTTGCAGAACGGGGCTCACTTTTATGTCTGTGGAGACGCCACCTATATGGCGAAAGATGTCAACCAAACCTTGATTGATATTGTCGCAAGCCAAGGTGGAATGAGTCAAGAGGAGGCGGAAGCTTATGTTGCCGCATTGAAAAAAGACAAACGCTACCAGCGCGACGTTTATTAGCGGACAGTAAGCACAAACATATTTATCGGTTCGTTAGAGCCAATTACTAATCATATTATGAGCAAAGAGATAAAGCTATCGGCCAATGAGCCACTTAAAATCAACAGTGATTATCTGCGAGGAACCTTGGCCGAAGAAATTGCTGATGCCAGCACGGGTTCGATCACAGCGGATAGTCAGCAGCTTAGCAAATTCCACGGTATGTATTTGCAGGATGACCGTGATGTTCGCAAAGAGCGCCGTCAGAAGAAGCTCGAAAAAGCATTTAGTTTCCTGATTCGGGTGCGCCTCCCAGCGGGAGTAGCCAGTCCTGAGCAATGGCTCGCAATGGACAGTATTGCTGACGAATACGCAAACGGAACACTCAAGATTACAACGCGCCAGACCTGGCAGTTACACGGTGTGATCAAAAATAATTTGAAGGCCTCTATCCAGGCAATGGACAAGGTTCTTTTGGACTGTATTGCTGCTTGTGGAGACGTAAATCGCAATGTCATTTGCAATGCTAACCCACACTTGAGTGAGGTGCACTCTGAGGCAGTTGAGTTATCACGCAACATCAGCCAGCACCTGCTGCCCCACAGTCGAGCTTACCATGAGATTTTCCTTGATGAGGAAAAGGTGGTTAGTAGTGAAGAACAAATCGAGCCCCTGTATGGCAAAACGTATTTGCCTCGTAAATTTAAGATCAACGTGGCGGTTCCTCCGGGTAACGATACGGACATCTATGCACAGTGCCTTTCCTTTATCGCGATTGTCGAAGCAGGGAAAATTGTCGGTTACAACGTGACCGTTGGTGGTGGTATGGGCATGACCCACGGAAAGGAAAACACCTTCCCCCGCACCGCAGATTTGATAGGTTTCGTCACTTCAGACAAGGC
>JAACFN010000146.1 GCA_009937455.1 Verrucomicrobiaceae bacterium
GTCGTGGTCAGCAAGGACGGCCTTATTCTCACCGCCGGTCACGTCGTACGTGGCTCCGATGAAATGACCGTTATTTTTCCCAATGGAAAACAAGCAACAGGGAAAGTGCTTGGCGCCAACTACACACGAGACACCGCCATGGTTCAAATCATGGATCCCAAACCTACTTTTGGCTGGCCGCATGCTGGCGTTGCTAACTCGCCAAAACTTGCCAGTGGAGATCTCGTCATCGCACTAGGTCACGCCGGCGGATATGACCCAGTGCGCACTCCGCCGGTGCGCTTCGGCCGAGTGATCGCCCATGGGCAAGATCATTTTTTTAATACAGATTGCTCCCTCATCGGAGGTGATAGCGGAGGGCCACTCTTTGACTTAAATGGAAAAGTCGTAGGTATCCACTCATCGATTGGAGACTCTCTCTCGTCCAACAACCACGCTGGCATCACTGGTGTTCTGCAAGACTGGAAGAAACTCGAAAAAGGGGAAACCTGGGGGCGCCTTGGGGGAAGCTCACTGCTGGACAACCCCGATGCTCCGGTCATTGGCATCATCACTGGCCGACCAAGCAAATCTGACATTCGTTCCGGCATTAGTATCAGGCACGTGTTTGAGGGAGGCCCCGCTGGCAAGGCTGGACTGCGGGCAGGAGACATCATTAACAACATCAATGACAAAAACATTCCCGATCTTCGTACCCTCCACATCGTCATCGCACAGTATGAACCTGGCGAAACCATCACCATACGCCTTATTCGAGGCCAAAACAGGCTCACCCGAAAGCTTACCCTAGGCCGCCGTGGCGACATCATCCCCGATGAGAATCGCTAAGCATCAAGGAGTCACCGATAGACCATCACACAGACCATCATGAACATTCAATCACTACTAGCAGCTGCGGGATGGATCTGCTTGTCTTGCCATGGGATCGCCCAGTATACCGTGACTATGCCAGACCCATTTGCAGGTCTCTCGTGGCATGAAAAAAGGGAACTAAAAAACCAGGCCTCCGGCTTCTTCAGTGCTTCCAAGCCAGTGGTCGCCGAAGCGGCAAAGAGCACGGTGAGCATTTATCACCAGGGTGGCAGAATCTGCTACGGCACGGTTGTCATGAGCGGATCGAGCCCGCAGCCTTTGATTCTCACCAAATGGAGTGAAATCAAAAAGGCCAGTAATCGGCTCGTTGTGATGACCTCAGAAGGCAAGGCATTTGCCGCTACTATTGCTGGCGTTTATCCAGATCACGACCTTGCGCTATTGGATTATGACGTGAACGATGCCGAGCTAACACCACTCGATCTCTCCCAAGCAGCCCCGTTAACTCTCGGTAGCTTCATTCTCATGGCAAACCCTGACGGCAGCGTCGAGAGTCTCGGAGTTGTCAGTGTTGAATCTCGTAGCCTTCGCGATATGGATAAAGCATATCTGGGCGTCATGATGGACCCTGTTAAGGAGCAAGAGGGAATTGCCCTCAGAGAAATCATGCCCGGTTCTGCAGCCGCTAAAGCTGGGCTGCGAGCAGGCGATATTATTTTAGCTGTGGATAAAGAAGATATGACCGGGCTCATGGAAATGAAAACGCTGCTGCAGAGACTCCAGCCAGGCTCAGAAATCATCGTCTCATACAAACGGGGCAACGTTCGTAAAAAAACCAAAGTAGAGCTCGGCTCCCTCTCTGAAAACCCGACCATTCCCCGCTTTCCCCAAAAGCGCATGGACATCATGGAACGCATGGGCGCTATCCGCAGTGATATCCGGACGAATTTCCCCAGTGTTGTGCAGTCTGATATGCCTATTTACCCAACCGATACGGGCGCCCCCATTACCGACCTAGACGGTAAAATCGCAGGCATCGCTATCGCCCGCGGAAGCCGGATCAAAACCTATATCATACCAACGAGCACGATCAAAAAGCTACTCACCAAAGCACCGCAAACCATAAGTCATGTGCAGGCAGAACTCGCCAAGCGCGGGGTAACAGAATCGAACAGCCAAGCTGAAAACCCCCTTGAGCTAGTCAGGCGTCTTCTCGGTAAACCCAATGGCACGCGGTACAATAGAGAAGAAAACATGCGCAAAATTCAAGAAGCGCTCGAAAAATTGCCTCCAAGGCGTAAAAACGAGCCATAAGACGTATCTTTTTCTTGCCAGAGCGCGTTCAATTCCTATGCTCACGCCTCAATCCAAGCGGGGTTTTCATTCCTCGCTTTTTTATTTGCATCAGAATCTCAAAGAGACTGAACACCCAACAACGAAAACAACCGACCAACCATGAATCCTATCATCACTCCTTTTGCCGGCCTGGCAGGTCTCGTAGTCGCATTCCTTATTCTTGCCTCTATTCTGAAACGCCCTGGTGGCGAAGGTAAAGTAAAAGAGATTGCTGACCAGATTCATAAAGGTGCAATGGTCTTCATGCGCAGAGAGTTTGTGCTTATTTCTCTGTTCGCCATTATCATTGGCGGCCTGCTGTTTTTTTTCCAGAAAGCTGAATACGGCAAACAACAGTCACTGGCCTTTTTCCTCGGCTGCTTAGCTTCCTCGTTTTCTGGATTTGTTGGCATGTTCACTGCGACCAAATCCAACGTGCGCACTACCTTGGCTGCAAGGGACAATGGTCAGGCCGACGCACTCAGTGTGGCATTCTTCGGTGGCTCCGTGATGGGTCTCACCGTTGCCTCAATGGGCCTTATTGGACTAGGAGGTGTTTACTACTTTTATAAAGACAGCCACGCAGTTGCCGAAATCATGGAGGGTTTTGCTATGGGTGCTTCCCTTGTCGCCCTCTTCTACCGTGTTGGTGGTGGCATCTTCACCAAGGCTGCTGATGTTGGCGCAGACCTCGTCGGAAAAGTCGAGGCGGGCATCCCCGAGGACGACCCGCGTAACCCTGGTGTGATCGCAGACAACGTAGGTGATAACGTAGGCGACGTTGCTGGCATGGGATCAGATATCTTTGAATCCTACTGCGGAGCCCAAATCGCCTGTGTAGCCATTGTCGCTGCCATGGCCGCCAAGCTCAATATTTCTGATCCCAGTGCCATCGTTGCTCATGGGGCCAGTAAGGAAACCTTGATGCACATACCCCTTGCGCTGACGACCATGGGACTGGCTTGCTCCATCCTTGGCATTCTCCTCGTTAAAGTTATGTCCGCCAAGGACCCTGCCAGCGCGCTGCGTTTTGGCACTATTGGAGCTGCTGTCATCTTTATTGTCGGGTCATTTGGTCTGTGCAATATGCTAGGCGTTAGTAGCAATATCGCAGCAGCCGTGCTCTGCGGCGCCGTCGGCGGTATCGCCATCGGCCTAGTCACCGAATATTACACCGGCGGGAAGCCCGTTCGCGACATCGCCAAGTCAGGAGAAACTGGTGTGGCCACCGTCATGATTACCGGCCTCTCTGTGGGACTTAAATCCGTCGCCATTCCAATGCTCACTCTCGCAGCTATCATTTTTGTTTCTTACGAGTTCGCCGGCCTGCTTGGAGTTGGCCTAGCTGCAGTTGGCATGCTCGGCACCGTCGGTATCACCATGGCCATTGATGCCTACGGACCCGTTGCTGACAACGCAGGCGGCATCGCCGAGATGAGCGCCATGGGGCCAGAAACCCGTAAGATCACAGACGGCCTCGATGCCGTGGGCAACACAACGGCCGCTATCGGCAAAGGCTTCGCCATCGGAGCTGCTGGTCTTGCTGCTCTTGCCCTGATCACCGCGTTCATTCAGAAAGCGCACATCGTAAACTTCGACTTCAAGGATGAAGCAGTGCTTCGCACCTTCTTTGTTGGCCTCTTCATCGGTGGCGTTGTCCCTTTCTTAAACGGCGCCATTACTATGGAAGCTGTAGGCAGTGCCGCTTTCGAAATGATCAATGAAATTCGCCGTCAGTTCCGCGAAATCCCAGGCATACTCGAAGGCACTGGCAAACCAGATTCTGAGAAGTGTATTGATATCGCTACCCGTGCGGCCACGAAGCGAATGATCCTCCCTGCCCTACTGGCTGTGGGCACTCCCCTCGCTGTTGGCTTTGGCTTTAACATGGTTGGAGGCATCGGAGCCATCGCCCTCACCGGCACCCTCTGCGGTGCCCTACTCGGATGTATTCTCATGGCGCTCTTCATGTCCAACGCGGGCGGTGCCTGGGACAATGCTAAGAAATACGTCGAAGAAGGTCACTACGGTGGTAAAAACTCTGAGACTCACAAAGGCTGCGTTGTCGGCGACACCGTTGGCGACCCCTTCAAGGACACTTCTGGTCCATCGATGAATATCCTCATCAACGTGATGGCCATTGTCAGCCTTGTTATTGCCCCTCTCTTGTAAGAATGCTCAGAGCTCAACGAACGCTTTATGCCAGATTCGGAACACACACACCATGGTGCCAATCATAAACAGCATAAGCCCTCGTTAGATCAAAGGGCGCGATCTGTGCCCTACAAAAAAAAGTTCATCACAGCTGTATTCTTCACCCTCCTATTTTACCTGGGCATCGTCGCCTTAATCACCTCAGTGATAGCCTTTTTCTACGCTGCTCCCGAGTTTCAGAAACGTTCGGCAGATTTGATCGTGGCCAGCTTAGGGATCTGTATGGTCTCCTGGCTTATCGCTTACATGAAACGCAGGAGCACACTGTGCCCACTGTGTAAGTCGACTCCGTTTCTTGATAATCTGGCTCGCAAACACGATAAGGCGTATCGAGTTAAGCCATTCAATTATGGCACCACCGCAGTCCTCAATAACCACTTTTGATTTACTCAAAACCAAAAGTAAGCTCAAATAGCCATAGCTACATGAGCATTTTGCCTTCACATCTGGCCACAAAAAAATGAGGGCCTGCAGTGCAGACCCTCATTCTCCAGACAAACTGAACTATGATTTCATTCAGTTAAATTTTTAGAATGCGATGGAAAGAGTCACACCGCCATAGAAGAGATCATCGTTTCCTTCATCATCACTGACAAAATCCGTATCAAGTTCGCTCGCAGTGCCTACGTATTTGATGTATGGCGTCAGTGAGACATCCTCTTTAAGCTCGAATGGCACTGATGCTGAGATATACCAGTGGTTAAACCCATCCATGTTGCCTCCATCGACCTCTGTGTTTAGTTCGTAATCATCACACCAGGCTACACCGGCCGCGACATCAACCACGATGGACTCAGACAACTCAAAGCTCTTGGCCGCTTCGAACTCAAAGTAACCTCCGCCGTACTGATCGATGTCCTCATAGTAGGTCAGGGCAAGACCGAGACCACAACCAAGCTCGGTTGACAAACCGAAAAACACCTCTTCTGTGTTGTCATCACTAGCACCCGGAAACATGTAATAGGTGTATCCAACACTAAGATCTACAGCCCCAAGTGTCTTGGTCAAACCAATGTAGAGGTCGAGTTCATCAGCAGCTCCGCCTGAATCCCAGCTTGCGTACCAAGCGCCACCGTTAAGTGAAAGGCCCTCGGCAAGTTCGTAATTGAGATCAAGACCGACATCGACTAGATCATCACCAAGATCCACACCACGAAACTCGTAGATGGAATGATAACCTGTATAAAGTTCTGCTTCAATTTCTGCGAATGCGGAAGTTGCTGTTAGCAAACTGCCGCCTATCAATAATGACTTGATTGTAGTTTTCATAATCACCATGGCTCTGA
>JAACFN010000147.1 GCA_009937455.1 Verrucomicrobiaceae bacterium
GATGCCATCACTGACCGTGATCAGCCCAATCGTGATGCTCTCAAAATCAGCACACACCAAAAAACCGTCACTTCTACCTGTGGTTATTGCGGGGTAGGTTGCCAAATTGCCGTTGAAGTCGATCAGGATCACAACGATGTCCTCAGCATCCACGGCGTCAGAGATGCCATCGTCAACAAAGGCCACCTTTGTGCCAAGGGGCGCTTCTCCCACAGCTACATCAAGTCCGGAGATCGCCTGACTCAACCCTTGATCAAAGCCGATGATGGAAGCTTTCAAAAAGCCACTTGGGCAGACGCCTTGGCACGCATTACCGATACCCTCTCCAACCTAGTCAGTAGACATGGTTCCTCCTCGGTGGGTGCTTTCACCTCATCCCGATCAACCAATGAAGCCAGTTACCTGCTGCAGAAATACTTCCGCAGTGTCTTGCTCAGTAACAATGTCGACTGCTGCGCCCGAGTCTGCCACTCCTCCACCGCCCTCGCGCTGCAGCTTGTCACGGGAACAGGCGCCGCCTCTTCATCCTATCAAGATATTGAGTCCAGCAGCTGCATCCTAATCGCTGGGGCAAACCCCACCGAAGCTCACCCCATTGTCGGAGCTAGGATCAAACAGCATGTGCTCAATGGCACACCACTTATCGTTATCGATCCCAGGAAAATCGAGCTCACCCATTATGCGGATGTCCACCTGCAGCTCATACCGGGAACTAACGTCGCCCTGTTCAATGGCCTCGCCAAGATTCTTTATGAAAATGGTGACATCGATGAACCATACTTGCATGAGAGAGTGGAGAACTACGGACACTTCAAGGACTTCCTTGAGACACTCTCCTTAACTGACATCATCGAGGCTACCGGGGTAGACCTCGCATCGATGCAAAAGGCGGCATCCTTGATGGGTGCATCTTCAGGCACTCTCTTTGTTCATGGGCTCGGCCTGTCCGAGCTTGAGCAAGGCACTGCCTCAGTCATGACCTTGTGTAACCTTGGCATGCTCACCGGAAGCATCGGCAAAGCCGGCTCTGGTATGTTGCCACTACGCGGGCAAAACAACGTCCAAGGCAGCGCTGACATGGGCAGCATGCCAGATCAGTTCACCGGCTATCAGTCCGTTGCTGACTCATCTGCTCGTGAACGAGTGCAAAAGATATGGGGCAGCCTACCCCCCGAAGAACCAGGACTAACCATACCGGAAATGATCGATGCCGCAGCGGACGGGTCCATCCACGGACTATGGATCCAAGGTGAGGACATCGTGCAGAGCGACCCCAACGAATCTCACGTCAGAGCAGCACTCGAAAAACTAGAATTCCTCGTCGTGCAAGAAATTTTCTTTTCCGAGACGTGCCATTTTGCCGACGTGATTCTTCCCGCAGCCAGCTACCTCGAGCAGGAGGGAACCTTCACCAATGGCGAGCGCCGTATTCAACATGTCAAACCCGCCGTCTCTCCCCCGGGTGAGGCCATACCTGATTGGCTAGCCGTCCGTAACACCGCGATACTCGCAGGAGCGGACTGGAACTACCAAAGCCCCTCCGAAGTCATGGATGAAATCGCCCAGGTCGCCCCACACCTCTTTGGCGGCGTCTCCTACTCTCGACTTGCCAAAAACGGACTGCAATGGCCCTGCCCCTCTGCTGAGAGTAGCGGCACAGCGACCGTTCACAGCTCAGGCTTCCTCAGAGGCAAAGGAGCGCTCACCACCATTGACTATGCCCCGAGCTCAGAACACCACGTCGCCGGTTACCCCTACCTGCTCATCACCGGCAGAATCCTGCACCACTACAACGTCGGCACCATGACCCGACGTTCTGGACAATCCTCCCTGGTGTCACGCGACCTTCTGGAGATCAATCCTGAGGATGCCAAAAGAGAAAACATCGAGGATGGTGACATCATCACAGTACAGAGCCGCTGGGGAGAAATCGCAGTGCCCGTCAAGTACTCCACCCGCACGGCGCTCAATACCCTCTTCCTGTCTTTCCACTTTCCCGAGACCCACACCAACCTTGTAACCGGACCCGCTGTCGATCCTCAGTCCAAGTGCCCACAATACAAGGCCACAGCTGTCAAGCTGCTCGCCCAGTAGGTCGCCATGTAGATCTCCAAGCCTTGATTAAACACTGATTAAGCAATCATCGCCCGCCTTATTATGGTCCGTAATAAGGAACCTCATATTCGGGCTCCAGCTTGATATAGTGAGCATTGAGAAACGCTACGATATTGATCATTTGATCGACGGTCATTTGCTCGACCATGGATGGCATTGGTGATTGCGCGTCCTGGCGTTGCTCTTTGTCGATACCTAACAAATAATCCTTCGATAGATTATGGTTGGGGTTAATGACCGATGTCACTAACTGACCATATGTCTTAACACGGTATACTTCACCGCCAAGGTGTAGTTTTACCATCGATGGCTCAACATCCTCAGGGAGCAGCTCTCCAGCCACGCTGTGACATTGGTGACACTTCAACTCGATAAATGCCTGTTTTCCTTTTTCAACATCACCCTCTGGCAATACAAAACCCTTTGCCATCTTCTTCTCTTTGTCTCCGCAAGCAGCAAACATCACCAGCAAGCATACTACCCCAAAGCGCGCGATGCCGCTCATAGAGCTTATTCTTTGTCTTTTTGTTTTTATTATTTTTTCCATCATTTGAGTGGGGCTTGTTGTAATCCCATCCACAAACTAGACCAAAAACCCATCGCTAACTCGCCATCAATTGTCATCTATCTCCCGTATCTTGCACTATCGAGATGACCTAAAACTTTGGGCTATGAAGGGCCGCATCATTTTTTCTTGATCACCAATATAAAACTGCTAGATTAATTATCAGTCTATTATTTTGATGGATCGCCCTTGCTGTCTCTCCACCCTCCAACGCCGCTAGGCACAAAGCAACATGGCCTCTTCCACATCACCAGCTAGTCACCTCATTGAGCGTTTAAAAAGCTCGCCTTTTTATCAGATATGTCAGGACTCCTTCCGCAAAGCGACGGGACTTCCCCTAGTCATCATCAACGCGCATGATGCCCAATTTAACCCCTGCCACACCAGCCCGAACCAGAACCCATTCTGCCGCGGACTCAATCTGAAGCATGGAACATGTGAGGAATGTAAAAAGGAGCAGAAGCTCATCCTATCCCGCTCCAATATACAGACCTACACTCATACCTGCTTTGCAGGGCTCAAAGAAACCTCAGTACCACTCAGACTAGGAAAAGAAACCATTGCCTTTCTTAAAACCGGCCAAGTCTTTACCGAAAAGCCATGCGCCACACATGCACACGATATCCGCAAGGTATTGGCATCCAGTGGTTATTCAAAAGCAGAGCAAACGGAGGCCATCAAAGCACATCAAAACACCCCAGTATTCGACGAGCTACAATACAGAAGCATGATCACACTGCTCAACATTGTCTCCCTCCAGCTTGCCGAATTACTCAACCGCCTGATCTTGGAAAGCCAACCACAGGAGCCCGAACTCATCAGTAAGGCCAAAAAATACATCACCGACCGGATCGACGAAAAAATCTCTCTTGATGAGATTGCTCGTGAAGTCAATGTCAGCAGCTTTTACTTCTGCAAGCTATTCAAGCAATCCACCGGCATGACCTTCACTGAGTTCACCAATCGGCATCGCATCGAGCTGGCAAAAAACGAGCTCAAGCAATCCACAAAACCCATTACCGAGATTGCCTATTTCGTGGGCTTCCAGTCATTGTCGCAGTTTAACCGGTCGTTTTGTAAATTTGCCGGTGAGTCACCAAGAGAATACCGCCAACACGCTACATTCTCAGAGCAAGACAGTCTCTCACATACCATGTGATACCCCCGCTTGAGTAAGGGGCAGCTTAAAGTCAGGGACAGCTTTCAAGCGAGCGTGAGAGTGCGCGCAAGAGCGAGGCTACTGCTGCAAGATCTGCGCAATCATCGCCAAGAATTGCGCAGTTTAGTGTCTCTATAGCGTCTACTCTACAGTCGATGAGGAGAGTGTCGTGTGAGGAGAATGTCGTAAAGGTTATCTTCCCCCAGGACATGAAAAATTCAGGCCTAACCCTCTCCAACCTAACAGAAAAAACAACGAAAAACCATGAACCAACAAATAGAAAAATGGGATCCCATGAAAGAATTCAATCAACTCGGAAATCGACTATCTTCTCTTTTTGCGGGAAGGAATGACCAAACCAGCTTAACGGGAGAGCTTTTCGACACCGACAGCTCAGATTGGAAACCTGCCTGTGACATTACAGAAGATGAGAGCGAATATTTAGTGACTGCGGACCTACCCGAGGTCAAAAAAGACGAAGTACAGGTCAACATTGATAATGGAGTGATCTCCATATCTGGAGAGCGTAAAACCAAGTCCGAAAAAAAAGATAAGAAGAAAAAATATCACCGCATCGAGCGAAGCTATGGAAGCTACCAGCGATCATTTCACCTGCCGGAGAATGCCAGAGAAGATGAGGTGAATGCAGAATTCAAAGACGGCGTGCTACGGGTACACATCCCAAAAATTGAAACCAAAAACCAGAAAAACATACAGATTAACTAACCGAAGCAACCTAATTCAACCACTGCACGAACATCAATCTATCGTATAGCGTTATAAAATTACTCCGCTCAGCACATCATGCAAAAAAAACTCATCATCTTAGTAAATAGAGAATCCCTCTGCGCCTATTCGCTGCAGAAAGACTTCGCTTCGAATTGCACCCGACTCAGCCAGATCCAACCAAGCGTTCTGACGACGACGGCCGATTCCCAGGAGGTTCATCCATTGGACGTTCAACGGCGATGAAGCACGGTGAAGCACACGGCAGAAAAACTGAGCAAAAAAAACGCCAACTCAGCGACCTAGCCAAGGCAATCTGCGATCTTGTCAACCAAGAGGAATGCGACATATGGAACCTAGCCATCCCTGCCAACCAAGCCGATCAAGTCATCCACGAACTGCCCATCGACGTGCAGAAAAAACTCACCCAGCTCAAGGAGGGTGATTACACATGGCTCCCCGTCAACGAAGTAGAAAGCCTGTTCAGAAACTAGCCATTCTCCAATCTTTTGTCAGCGCGCATTAGGGTGCTTGCACGCTCAAAGCCTTGCTTACAGAGCTCGTAAAGGGTTTTCGGCACGCGCCAGATGCCAAATAGATATTCTCTAGGCTATCCGGATGAAGGACGCCCCTTTCTGCGCTGCTGGCTCTGGCATCTAGTTACGCTGATTAAATCTCAGCGTGTAGATGACTGTCTCCGCAGCCTCGCTTTGAGCATTCACGTGTTTAACGCCAGCACGCAGCTCCGGCTGGGCGATGGGATCGTACTGCACACCCGGCCCGTTGGGCACAACAGTTTTATACATGAACCAGCCCTTTCCGGCGCCAGAGCCCTCCCATTTCAAGCCTTTTGAGTTGATCTCCCTGAGAAGTCTTAAATCATCGGTGGAGAACCTGACCCGACGCTCAAAACGGACCTGATGCACAACGGGCTGCCTGTTATGGGTATCCTGCCACATGTCAACTGTGATGTGCCAGTTGACATGCACTTCAGGATCAAACTTCTTAAAAAGGTATTGACCGGAATTCAATCTTTCTGAAGGCCCGAAGCGACGCACCAGCTCGTCCATGCTCAGCCCTACCAACGCCCACTGCCATGTGTGATTGATCCTAGGCTGATGAGCAACCTGCCTTGGCGCCATCGGCCTGGCATCTATCATGCTCGCGCCGGACTTGCTATCTCCACGATCATTGCTGTCGTTTTGCGCACAGCTTAGCATGCAGAGAGACAGGATGAGTAATGTCATTTGTGTTTTCATGGCGTGTCGTTGTTGTCGTTTTGTTGGGGCAAAATCTGCCAATAGGCAAGGTTATAGTAATTCGCATCTGCTCCGACCATGCTTGGACTATCAAAACCTGAGTGAGCCATTGAGGGCCTACAAGGTTTTTATTCACAGGATGAGGTGTTGAGCTTTCACCTCAAGCATCACCGCGCCCTCGATTTTAAGATCTCATTTTTTGCTTTTTGATCCATTAGAAATGTTTATTATCGAGCTAGTTTAAAAATAAACTGTTTTAATTGAGCTGTCACAAAGCCCATCATTAGGCTTACGCAACATAGCACCTCGCTATTCTACTCTTGTTCTTCTTGGAATCTCACTTAAGACCTGCCTCCCTATCGTAGAAAAATATTTCAAACCTAGAACACCCATGAAAACAAGAACTACCCTGTGCGGACTTTTGAGTCTGCTATTTATGCTAGCTATCAGCAGTGCTGGCCACACCGCCACGT
>JAACFN010000148.1 GCA_009937455.1 Verrucomicrobiaceae bacterium
GAGCCCGTAGGTTTTTGCGGCAAGTGGTGAAATCATCGACTTTGTGCCATGCGAGTTGCTGGAGCTCACGAATCTTGGTCTCGAACTCTTTGTCGCCAGGCTTTGCTTTAAGCTTGCGATCATATCTCCAGAGTTTCTTCTGGTTCTCCTCAACTTCTACATTGAAGTCTTCAACAACTTTTTGCTTATAGTAGAAGCGATTATACAGGCGTGCTATGGAGATAAGGTTTTTGTCAAAACTCTCGGCCAGTTTTTTCCTGCTGCGTGGGTTTTTGGCCTGCAGCTTGCGGAAAATTTGATCGTTGTCTTCATGGAGGTTGCGAACCTGTTCACAAAGTTTGGGCAGGGCGCGCATATAACGCTCTCGGCTTTCGATTTTTTTGTCCTGAATGACACGATCAAAGCGTTCTTTGCCTCGCGTTAGCCTGTCTGCAAGGTCGAGGTAGCATGAGGCGACAAAACCAAATTTGTGAAGCTCTGTGTTGGCTGCGATTTCAGCATCCTCAATACGCTTTGAGATTTCCACTTCTTGTTCCCGCGTCAACAGAGGAACTTGTCCCATCTGCTTGAGATACATCCTAACTGGATCATCTAGGATATCGAGTTTTTGGTCAGCCTTGGTGGCATTGACTGCGTCACCTTCCTTTTTGCGGTCACGGTAGGAGTCAACTTCAGAAGCATCAATGATATCGAACTCCATCTTGCGGAGGCGATCGAGGATGGCCTCGACATCACCCGGGTCAACGAGGTCGTTGGGCAATACCTCATTGACGTCATCGTAGGTAAGGTATTCCTGTTCCTTGGCAAGCTTGATGAGCTCACGCATCTTTTCCTGAATTTCAGGAGTATCGATGCGGCTCTTAGGAGCTTTGGGAGCTTTGGGAGCCTTAGGAGCTTTAGGCTCTGCTTTTTTGGTGGCTGCCTTAGGTGCTTTTTTGGCGGCTGGCTTAGGTGTTTTCTTCGCTGCTTTTTTAGTCACTTTCTTGGCCGCCTTTTTGACGACTTTTATGGTAACTTTTTTAACGACCTTCTTGGCAGGTTTTTTGGCAACTTTTTTGACAGCCTTCTTAGTAGCTTTTTTGGCAACCTTTTTGACAACCTTCTTGGTAGCTTTTTTGGTAACCTTCTTGGCAGGTTTTTTGGCGACCTTCTTAGCAGGTTTTTTGGCAACCTTCTTGGCTGCTTTCTTAGCAGGCTTTTTGCTCACTTTCTTGGCTGCTTTTTTAGCGACTTTTTTTACGGCTGCTTTAGCTGCTTTTTTAGCTGCCTTTTTAGGCGCCTTTTTAGCTGCTTTTTTGGGTGTTTTTTTAGCTGCTGCTTTTTTCTTAGCCATAGGAATGAGTTGAGTGAAAAGGGAGATTATTTGTGCGAGAACAATTCTCTTATTATGTGCTGCGGAGCGTGGTGCACGGGAGAAGGGCGTGAATCTCAATGACGCGGCATGATTGGTCAAGAGTAAACTTAGCTTGGAATCCCTTTTCTTATAGGATTCAGAAGCTCCCTGCC
Source organism: Verrucomicrobiaceae bacterium (assembly GCA_009937455.1). GTDB lineage: Bacteria > Verrucomicrobiota > Verrucomicrobiia > Verrucomicrobiales > Akkermansiaceae > Oceaniferula. Next base: position 1,507 of record JAACFN010000148.1, read on the forward strand.
TTGCTGGCAGTCTTAGCGTGCAGGTGCTTAATTTACAGATGAAGAGCTATTCCCTGACACGCTCAATGTTGGCTCCAAGCATGATGAGTTTGTCATCGATGTTTTCGTAGCCGCGATCGATGTGATATAAGCGGTTAATTTCGGTAGTTCCCTCGGAGCATAATCCGGATAGGACAAGTGCTGCAGAGGCTCTGAGGTCAGAGGCCATGACGGGAGCGCCTGACATGTTCTGGGATCCTTGAATAATGGCGGTGCCGTTATCAACCTTGATGTCTGCGCCCATGCGGGTCATTTCTGCGCAATGCATGAAACGCTGGGGGAAAATCGTGTCCTCAACAACAGATATGCCCGGTGTTATCGCAAAGAGCGAGGTGAACTGAGCTTGCATGTCTGTGGGGAAACCTGGGAATGGAGCAGTGACGATATTGGCTCCTATGGGCTCGGCGCCGGGCTTTACGGTGCAGCTTGTGCCTGAATCATTGAACTCAACATGATGCCCTGACTCGATGAGCTTATCTGATGACGGCTTGAGGTCTTGCTCGCATACGCGGTGAAGAGTGACACCATTTTCAGGGCATCCAGCCATGGCGGCGGCTACCATAAAGGTTCCAGCTTCGATACGGTCGGGGATGACGGTGTGCTCAACGCCATCGAGTTCATCCACTCCTTCAATGGTGATGCGGCGGGTTCCTGCGCCAGTGATTTTAGCGCCCATTTTATTAAGGAAGTTGGCAAGATCTACGACTTCCGGTTCGCAAGCGGCTGATTCGATGATGGTTGTTCCCTTGGCTAAAACAGCGGCCATCATGAGGTTATCAGTGCCGAGTACGGTTGGCCCATGTTTGCCGCGCAGGTCGACTTCTTTTCCGTGCAGTCCGTCAGGAGCCTGCATGATCATGTTGCCGCCTTCCATGTTGATGTCGGCACCAATGCCCTCAAGGCCTTTCAAATGAAGGTCAACGGGGCGATCACCGATCACACAGCCGCCAGGCAGTGAGACGCTTGCTTTATGAAGTCGGGCAAGCAGGGGGCCCATGACGCAGATGGATGCACGCATTTTACGAACGATTTCGTAGGGAGCATTATGATCGATATTAGCTGCGGTAATGCGAACGGTGCCGCTTGAGCGCTCAACTTCAGCACCCAGTGCCGTCAGGATCTGGATCATGTAGTTGGTGTCTGAGACATCAGGCACGCGACGGATGATGCAGGTCTGCTTGGTGAGCAAGGTGGCTGCGAGAATGGGCAGGGAGGCGTTTTTTGAGCCTGATATATGTACGGAGCCCTTGAGGGTAGATCCGCCGTGTACGAGAAGTTTGTCCATGTGGGCGTTGGGTTATGAGTAATCCGCGCTATGAGTTTGTTGATTTGTGTCTGCTTGTAACTCTTCCGAATCTTTCGACTCTTCCGAATCTTCCGCTTGGTCTGTGGGAGGAGGTGTTCCGGGTAGCTTGGCGACGGGGAATCTGGCTATTCCACTGAGATCATGGTGTGTTTTGATATCAATAAATTCGTTGTCGCTAAGCATGGTTTCGACTGCCTCGGCTTGGTCATATCCAATTTCTAAAGCGATTATGCCCCCCGGGTGCAGATGGAGGGGAGCTTGATTAATGAATTCGCGTAAGATGTCCAGTCCATCTTTTCCGCCAAAGAGGGCTAGTGGTGGGTCTCGCTGAACTTCGCTCGATAGCGTCTGTTCATCTGCATCAGAGATGTAGGGTAAGTTGGCTACAATAAGGTGATATTTACGATCTTCGAGTTTTGAGAAAAGATCTGACCAGAGCAGTTCGACCCGGCCAAGCCCAAGGAGGTTTTTGTTCTCCTCAGCCAAGGCGAGTGCATCATGGGATACGTCAGCGAGGGTGGCGCAGTGGCATTTGCCTCCAAGTTCTGCTGCGAGTGTCAGTCCAAGCACGCCGCTACCAGTGCCCATATCGAGCAAGTTCAAGCTTGGCGGTAAGTCTAAGCTGAGAATGATGGATGCCAGTTCTTCGGTCTCTGGTCTTGGTATGAGTGCGCGTGCGTCAGTTTTGTAATCACGGCGGAAAAATTCCACACTGCCAAGGATGTGTTGTAGTGGTTCGCCGTTGCCGCGTCGCTTGAGTTTTTCCCTCAAGGGGGTCAGTTCATCATCGGCCATGAGGCGGTCAAACTGCATGTAGAGTTCGACTTTCGAGCATCCTAGCTGATGAGTGACGAGGAGCTGCATATTACGGCGCGCTTCATCAATGCCCTTGCTTTCTAGGTAAGTGGTTCCTTTTTCGATGATGTCGAGGACTGAGGGGGCTGTAAGGCTCTAAGGTTGTGAGAGGATATGCGGTATCGTCATTCTTATGATGAATGATCTAGATAAGGAGGGGTTTGCTCTTGTTGGGCAAGTCAATTTCAGACGGCGGGCCAGGGAAATGCTCGGCGATGTAGTCATCCCAGAATTTTCGAGTTTCGTCTGAGAGGCTTGCCGCCATTTTACCTTCGCAGTCGTCACAGATGATGAGTGGGAAGGGGCCTTTGATGAGGTGGTCACCGCTGAACATAGCGCCGAGGGTGAATGTTTTTGATTCTGATCGAGGTTTGTCACAGGTGATGCAGCTTTCAATGTAGGCTTCCGTCTCGGAGTTGTTTGAGAGTCTTTCTTGGCGGGACTCCATGTCAGCGTGGTCATGCATGAAGTCGAACATCGCAACACGTGAACTCTCAGAGAGTTGCTCGTTGATTTTTTCTCGGCACTGGAGACACATGGCACATTCAAAGATGCACTCATTGCCTGCGAAGGATTGGTTGATGATGTAGATGTCGACATCATGCAGGTTGCAGCCGCAATCACAGCATTCGGTGAAGGCTTTGCCGGTTTCGTATGAATGGAATTCTGTCAGCACCTCGTTAGTATCGATCCGTCGTTAGGATATTTCAAGTGTCACCGGGCAGTGGTCTGAGCCGAGCACTGCGGAGAGGATTTCAGCACTTTTCACACGTTCCATGAATGAGTTCGAAACGCAGAAGTAATCCAGGCGCCAGCCGATGTTTTTACCACGGGCTCCTGCACGATAGCTCCACCAGGAATAGGCGTCCGTCTTGTCTGGATAGAAATGGCGGAAGGTGTCTACAAAACCCTCGGCTGTAATTTTATCAAAATTGGCGCGCTCCTCATCGGAAAAACCTGCGCTGTTGCGGTTTTGCTTGGGACGTGCCAAGTCGATCTCCTGATGGGCGACATTGAGATCGCCACAAAAGATGACCGGCTTACTGAGCTCGAGATCTTTGCAGTATTGAAGGAAATCACTATCCCATTGTTGGCGATAGGAGAGTCTGCGTAGCTCGTTTTGAGAGTTGGGCGTGTAGACGGTGACGAGATGGAAGTCGGGAAACTCAGCTGTGATAACGCGCCCTTCAGAGTCGTGCTGTTCGATGCCGATGCCGTAGCTTATCTTCAGTGGCTCATGCTTGGAAAAAATGGCGGTGCCTGAGTAGCCAGGTTTTTCTGCCGCGTTCCAGTAGCTTCGATAGCCAGCAAGTTCCAGAGGTAAGTCGACTTGCTCGGCACGTGCTTTGGTTTCCTGGAGGCAGAGTATGTCTGGTTGATGCTCGCTAACAAATTCAGCGAAGTTTTTTTTGATAACGGCACGGATGCCGTTAACATTCCAGGATATGAGGAGCATAGAAGATGGAGGATAGAGGATGGAGGGTAGAAGATGGAAGGCTGGGAAGTTAATTCACCATTCACTATTTATCATTCACCATTCCGCTGCTTGGCAGCGGCTTAGCCTGGCGGCCACGTTAGTTTGCGGCCAGCTAGGATATGAAGATGGAGATGGGGGACTGCTTCTCCGCCATCAGCTCCGTTGTTGATGACTGTTCTGAAGCCAGACTCTGCAAAGCCTTCCTGCTTGGATACTTTGTTGGCCGTCAAAAGGAGGTGACCGAGGATGTTGGTGTCCTCGGTGTTCGTTTCCGAAATGCGTGTGATGGGCTTGCGAGGTACGATGAGTAAGTGGATGGGGGCCTGAGGGCTGATGTCTCGAAAGCAGAGGCAGAGATCATCCTCGTAGACAATGTCGGCTGGGATTTCACGGTCTGCTATTTTCTCGAAAAGGGTTTTGTCTGGCGTGCTCATTTATTGCGTTAAGTTGAGCCTGATTTCTCGTTGATTAGGAAGTGTCGAGTGACCGTGTGTTTTGAGGAAGTCGAGGATCTCGCCGTGCAGTAGCTCACAGGGGCTGGTCCAACGTTCTACGCCACGGAGAACTCTCACACAATCTCTTGTGCCGGTGAAATAGAGTTCTTCCACGCCATGGATGCGGAGGTCTTCTATCTCGTCATGTATTTTGTTGAAGAACGCGAGTTCGAAGCCGTTGCCCGCTTCTTTAGCGGCGCGCGTCAGTGATAAAGTGACGGGAGGGGAAATCAGGGGAAGGGTCCTGGCAATGGCTTCACAACCGATGCGCTCGAGCATCCTGCGCACCCGTGAGTGCAGCTCTTCAATAGTGAGCACTCTCAGGGAGCATTTGTTTTCCAGGTAATGGATGATGCCTTCCATGAGGTCATCAATGAATGGGAAATCTTCCCTCTCAGCCGCCGCGGCGCCACGCATGATGGTCTCACGTAGCCACTCGGTATCATAGCCGGTCACTTGGTGACGACCAACCTGCAATACAGGACGATTACCGACGAGGCATATCATGATTGAAAGGAGTATGGGTTAGGTGAATGCATAGTTGCATTGAGGCTTTGCGCAGTGAAGGGAGGGGGACTGATATTATTCCTTAAAAAGTTTCCGTTGATAGGGATCTCGTGATGAGCGGCGTTCAAGGGCTTGAATTTCTCTGATGAATTCACCAACGTCTTCAAACTGACGATAAACGGATACGTAGCGCACGTAAGCTACGGGATCGATGTCGTGTAATTTTGCCATGACGCGTGGGCCAATACTGCTAGAGGGAACTTCTGATAGATGGTCTTTGTGAAGTTCAGTGAGGATTTCCTCTACGGCACGATCGAGACGATCCATGGGGACGGGACGTTTCTCACAGGCTTTGACAAGGCCTCTGAATATTTTTTCTCGGTTGAGAGATTCACGAGTGCCATCTCGTTTAACGACCTGGAGCTCCGTGCGCTCAATCTGTTCGTAGGTGGTGTAACGATAGTCACACGCTAGGCAGACTCTACGTCGACGCGTGGTTGTGCCATCCTTCGACATTCGGGAGTCGATGACTTTGTCTTTTAGTGATCCGCACTGAATACAACGCATAGCTGGAGCAGCCCTCTGGACTGATGCGGCAGACTAGAGCAATATATGTTGTGGTATCAAAGAGAAAATCATACAATATTCAGTGTTGCCGGTGATTTTCAATGAATCGGTAAAGTATTTTTTAAATACTGATCAACTTATGGAGAAGCTATTACAAACTCCCAAAAAAACAGGCTGTTAGTGTGCCTATTGTGAATAACTCGGTGAGTTTTTTATGAGGTGGTTTTGACGGGGGCTTTGATAATTCCCTCCGAAGTTTCCTTTTTTAACCTCAATTGACCACATGCTGCGTTAATATCACCTCCTTTTTCAAGTCGCAGGGTGGTATTAATACCCGCTGCCGCTACGATATCACGGAAGGCTATGCAGTGGCTTTCGCTCGGCCTTTTCCAGTTGAGACCTTCAACGGTGTTGTAGGGGATGAGGTTGACTTTGGCGTTCAAGCCCTTTGCTCTTTTAGCGAGTATCGCTGCCTGATCGAGGTCGTCGTTGACTCCCTCAATGAGAATATACTCGAGTGAGATTTTTTGTTTCTTGTGGGTGCGCCAGTAGTGAAGGGCGTCAAACAATTCTTTAATCGGATATTTTTTATTGATCGGCATGATCAAATCACGAACTTCATCGGTGGCCCCATGCAGTGAAATGGCGAGGCGTATAGGCGCTGGAAATTCAGCGAGTTTACGGATTTGAGGAGCGAGACCTGAGGTGGATACGGTGACGCTTCTGGCGCCTATGTTGAACCCCCAATGCCCTGTGATAACTTCGAGCGCTTTGGTGAGGTTGGTGAGGTTGGCGAGTGGCTCACCCATGCCCATGAAGACGATGTTGTTGATGGGTTGCTCTGCAATTTTTTCTACCGAGAGCATTTGACCAATGATTTCAGCAGCCGTTAGGTTGCGCGTAAACCCGGCAAGTCCGGAGGCGCAAAATTTACAACCGTATGCGCAGCCAACCTGGGAGGAAACGCAGATCGTTTTACGTGTTGACTGTTTGCCCTTGAGTCCAACAGAAGCAGGGATGAATACAGTTTCAACGTAGCGACCGTCGTGGAGACGGAATAGGAACTTGCGCGTTGTGTCTGCAGCTCCCTTGGTTTCAATGTGCTGCAGGTCATTGAGGTAATAGGTATCAGAAAGGTGTTTGCGCAGGTTGGCAGGCAGGTTGCTCATCTCCTCGATGTCGCTGATGCGCTGCTTGTAGATCCACTCCATGGTCTGCTTAACGCGATAAGGCTTTTCTCCCATCTCAGCATAGATGGTTTCCAAATCCGCTAGGGAATAACCCAGGAGCGATGATGGCTTTGGTTGCGTGCTTTGGTTCGTCTCGATCACGTTGTGCTTTTACCATGATTTCATGGAATGGCACGGATGATTTTTTCAATGTCTGGCGGGGGAGTTTGAGATGACGTATTCAGCTGTGAATCAAGCTTGATTATGGTGAGATTTCATTGATGCTACTGGGCATCTTAACTACTATTTAATCCATCATGAGTCATATTGCCAACAACCTCGTAGATACCGTGGGGAATACCCCGCTTGTTAAACTGAATAATGTCACCAAAGGTTTGGAGGCGGAAATCTTGGTGAAGGCCGAGTTTTTCAACCCTCTCT
>JAACFN010000149.1 GCA_009937455.1 Verrucomicrobiaceae bacterium
AGGAAACAGAAGCTGGATAGCGATTTTTTCCAACGCCGGATTGGACAGGCAATCGAGCTGCGTGAGAATGCGGGTATTGATCTTAAGTTGGCGAGATTGGTGTGGAGTGAGTCGGATGGATTGCCAGGAGTGATCGTGGATCGTTATGGTGATCATCTGGTCTTGCAGACACTGACTCTGGCGATGTATTTGAATCGTGAGATCATTGTTGAGACCTTGAAGGAGTTGCTTAACCCTGAGTCGATTGTTCTACGTAATGATTCACCAATGTTGACCGCCGAGGGTCTCGAAGAAGAGGTGGCTATGATGCACGGCGATAACCCCGGAGTTTTTGTAGTCGATGCCCCTACAGTAGAAGGCGGGGTGAAGTTTGAGATTGATTTGTTAGATGGTCAGAAGACAGGTCTGTATCTTGATCAGCTTGATGCGCATCGTGAGATTGCCAAGCTAGCAAAAGGTAAACGTGTGTTGGATTGTTTTTGTAATCAGGGAGGTTTTGCTTTGGCCTGTGCCAAGGCGGGGGCGGCTAGTGTGACGGCAGTAGATTCATCCGGTCCAGCGATTGAGGCGGCTCAGCGCAATGCTGAACTCAACGGTGTTGAGATCAATACGGTTCAGCACAATGCTTTTGATTTTCTTAAGCACTGTGAAGATGAGTATGACCTAGTGATTCTTGATCCTCCCTCGTTTACCAAAAACAAGAAGAGCCTTAACAATGCAATGCGTGGCTATAAGGAAATTCATTTGAGGGGAATCAAGCTACTCGCCCGTGATGGCATCCTCGCGACTTACTGTTGTTCGCACCATGCGTCACGGCAGATGTTTTTGGATAATATTGTTACCGCCTCGGTGGATGCGAAGAGAACATTAAGGATGTTAGCTAGTCATGGCCAGCGGCTTGACCATCCAGTGATTCCCGCGATTCCAGAGACGGAATACTTGAAGGGTTTTGTGCTGCAGGTAATGCCATCTAGGTAAGCACTGAGACAATCCATAGCTAAAAGAAGAAGCTGCGATATTGCCTGGTATGGTCGATGGGCAGTGGTAAATTTGAAGTTGTAAGCAGCGCGCTAGAAGCTTAATGATCTATTGCCATGATGACATTGATTATCGCTTTGGGATCGCTAGCTCTCTATCTGCTGGCCTACCACACATACGGTAAGTGGCTAGGGCGTAAGATTTTTAGGCTCACTGCGGAGACGGTGGTGCCCTCTATAGAGCTTGAGGACGGCAATGATTATGTGCCTACTTCTAAGGGCATTGTTTTTGGCCATCATTTCACATCGATTGCGGGCACAGGGCCTATTGTCGGGCCGGCACTTGCGGTAATATGGGGCTGGTTGCCGGCATTGCTTTGGGTTTTGGTGGGTTCAGTATTTGTTGGTGCCGTGCATGATTTTGGCGCCTTGGTGGTATCAATGCGTAACAAGGGGCAAACGGTAGGTGATATTGCCGGCCGCGTAATTTCTCCACGGGTGCGTATCTTGTTTTTGCTGATCCTGTTCATGGCGCTGACGATTGTGTTGGCTATTTTTGGTTTGGTGATCGCCTCAGTGTTCAAGGCGTATCCGCAGTCCATCGTGCCGTGCCTGATTCAAATTCCGCTCGCAGTTTTCATCGGTCTTTTTATCCATCGAAAAGGTGGCAATATCATGCTGGCATCGGTGATCTCTCTCGCGCTGATGTATCTCTCTGTGGTTTTTGGCGATATGGGGTGGTTGGGGCAAATCAATGAGTATCTCAAAAGCTGGTCGATGATGCAGTGGGTGAGTGTGCTTTTAATCTATTCCTATATTGCCTCAGTGCTGCCGGTTTGGGCCTTATTGCAACCCCGTGATTATATCAACTCACTGCAGTTGCTTAGCACCTTGGGCTTAATTGTTGTTGGGCTGGTGTTTGCAGGTCTTTTTCATGGAGCACCCGTCGATGGGGTGCGGCCGGCGCTTGAAATTGCCGCTCCGATGGTTGAAACCTCAATCAAGCTGAAAGATCTGCCTCTGATTTTCCCCTTTCTTTTCATCACCATTGCCTGCGGTGCTGTTTCAGGTTTCCATTGCTTGGTGTCCTCTGGCACCTCGTCTAAGCAATTACGCTGCGAGACAGATGCTTGTTTTGTGGGTTATGGTTCAATGCTTACCGAGGGGTTTCTGGCGGTGCTGGTCATTCTTGCGTGTGTCGCCGGTCTGGGACTTGGAGTAGCCGATGGCTCTGGCGGCACTTTGCTTGGCGCCGATGCCTGGAATGCACGTTATGAGGGTTGGGCAACGATGAGTGGCCTTGGGGCCAAGGTCGGCGCCTTTGTTGATGGCGCTGCGAATTTCCTCAAGGCTCTTGGTATTTCCGCTGTATTTGCCACTGCTTTGATGGGTGTCTTTGTCGCCTCTTTTGCCGCGACTACACTTGATACGGCATGCAGGCTCCAGCGTTATGTGGTTCAAGAATTGGCTGCATGTCTGGTTAGGCCAAAGACGAAGCAGTCCACGGGTGAAGTATCAGACTCTCCGGCAGTGATTCGTACCACTGCAAACCCCTTGACCTGGTTAGTCAATAAACACGGGGCTACCATTTTTGCGGTTGCGGTTGCGTGGTGGATGGCGTCCTTGCCAGCTGCTGAGGGCAAAGCTCCTGGCACGGGCGGGTTGATCTTATGGCCGCTATTTGGGGCAATCAATCAGCTGCTCGGAGGACTGGCATTCCTGGTCATCATCTTCTGGATGTATCGTCAGCGTATGGCGGTATGGTTCATCGTTTTCCCCGCATTTTTCATGTTGGTGTTACCCGCTTGGGCGATGACATACCAAATTTTTTGGCAAGCCATCGGCTCCACTGAAAGCTGGATCGATCAGGAGAGGTGGTTATTAGTCGGCATTGGTTCAGCGGCTCTCATCCTAGAGGCTTGGATGATCCTTGAGGCGGTCGTTGGATGGCGGAAAAGGGCGAGGTAGATCACTGCTCCTAAGGGCCTGGGATAGCCCATTCCATTGGGACTTTAGCCTAGACATCATACAGGCAGCTGATTAGCGTCCAGCTCTGATGCGCGGTCTATGCTTTAGCCTTTTATTCTTAGTTTGTTCGGGGGTTTCCGAACTTGCTCCGCAGGCATCAGCGGCTGTGCCGGAGCGCAATTCACAGGCTTCTCAGCGGCACATTATTTTATGTGGTGGTCCAGCACTTCGCAAGTGGGAGGACCTTAGGGTAGAAGAGGATCAGCACGACCGCTGGTGGGCAAACTTCATAAGAGCCTCCACTATCCGTATCGATGAAATTAAGCGTGCCTATGGCGATGACGCGATGGTCACATGGATCGTTTATCGTCCTGGCTATGCTGCACGTGGCAGCGAGGATCGTCAGCCGTATACAAAGTGGATCTCCGCCCAAGCTTCTAAGCGCGGAGTTAAGCTTGTGTGGGTCAATAGTGGTAATGGGGCGATCAATGCGATCAACAGGCATCCATCTGGGTCAGTGGTGACTTTTGATTTTTTCGGGCACTCTAATAAACATTGTTTCCTTCTGGATTATAGCGCCATCATCATGGGCTCGAGCAAGGCGTGGATACACGAAAAGGATTTAACCCGCATCCGCTCGGAGATTTTTGCCCGAAATGCCCACTGCCAGAGCTGGGGATGCCACACGGGCGAAAGCATGAGCGCTTATTGGAAACGGGCGGTCGGTCAAAACTTGCTTGGTGCCAGAGGTAAAACCAACTATGAACCTGTAGGGCTCGGGCAAATGCCCTCCGTATCTGGCAAGTGGGTTCGATAACAGGGCCATTTCCCAGACAATGAAACCTTTTCTTTCCATCTAATTTTTATTACCACAAATCTATGAAATTCGAACAACTCAAAGAAATCTACGAACTTCCGTTTTTTGAACTGATTCACAAAGCTCACGAAGTGCATGTAGCAAACTGGCCTGAAAAGGAAATCCAGCTCTGCACCTTGCTCTCTATCAAGACGGGTGGCTGTTCAGAAGATTGTTCTTATTGCTCACAATCCTCTCGTTACAATACAGATATCGAGCGGGAGCCACTAATGGAGTTGGATGCCGTCATGGAGAGTGCTACTGCTGCTCGTGATAATGGATCGACCCGTTTCTGCATGGGTGCTGCATGGAAGGGCGTGCGTAAGGGCACCAAGCAGTTTGATGACGTGCTTGAGATTGTGCGCAACGTAGCCAGCCTAGGCATGGAAGTCTGCACCACACTTGGTGAGCTTGGTGCGGAAGAGGCTAAGCAGCTCAAGGAAGCTGGGGTCACAGCATATAATCACAACCTAGATACCTCACGTGAACATTATCCAAAGATTGTTAGCAGCCATACCTATGATGACCGCTTGAACACAATTCGCCACGCGCAGGATGCGGGCATGAGTGTTTGCTGTGGTGGTATTCTTGGACTTGGAGAAACTTCAGATGATCGTTTAAAAATGCTGGAGGTGATTTCTGAGTTTAACCCACAGCCTGAAAGTGTGCCGATCAACTCACTCATGCCAATGCCTGGAACGCCTCTGGCGGAATCTAGCTCTGTGGATATTTTTGATGTGGTGCGTATGATTGCCGTTACCCGCATCGCATGTCCAAAAGCCAAGGTAAGGCTTTCCGCAGGCCGCAGCAATATGTCCGAGGAGGGCCAGACGATGTGTTTCTACGCTGGATCAAACTCTATCTTTTATGGTGAAAAGCTGCTCAC
>JAACFN010000150.1 GCA_009937455.1 Verrucomicrobiaceae bacterium
ATATTCACAACATGTCTTGGCTATCCGACAATTATGAAAAAGTAACCCTGGGGGCAGCAGTCACTGCGTTGGTTGCGCTCGGTTATATCAGTTTCAAGAACAAAGGCGATCAGGCCAACGCTTTTAATCTGCCTAATCCAAAGCAAAATAATGAGGTAAGTGTGGATGGCCTCGCAGATATTGAGACTTCAAAGGTATCCATGTACATGGAACACAGGATTAACCAGGCTGATCTTGACGGACGTAAAGTTGATTTGTTCACCGGTATTGTTTTATTTTCTAAGCGTGATGATCCCAAAAATCCTGTAGATTTGCTGAAAAGTGATCCCGTGCATGCTGGCATACCTAACACATGGTGGATGGAGCACAATCTTGATCCCGGCTATGCCAATGCCCCGGATCGAGATCCTGACAGCGACGGCTTTGCCAATCGCGAGGAATTTGAGGCTGAGACGGATCCAAATGATGAAAAAGACTACCCCGAGCCTATTTCGAAATTAAAAGCCCTTTCTGTCGATACGGTTCAAGTGCACCTCAAGCCAAGAGAAGTAAGCGGTGGTGGCAAGCAGACATTGTTTGACTTGGAATCAAGATCAAAAAGGAGATACAACAAGACCTCGGAGCCTGTAGGTGTTGGTAATGTCATTACATTCCAAAAACCGCTGATGCAAAAGAGGTTTAAATTTGCTGACCTTGATCGTAGGCGCAACGCCAATGGTATGATTGATATCATCTGGGTTATCGAAGATCTCAAACCTAACAAAAAAGGAACGCAGTATCGCTTTGATAAGCGTGGAGATCTAGATGGTTTCGCCGCTAGGGCGCTAGGTATCATGGATAGCAAGGCGAAGCTTGTTTTAGAAGCTCTCGACGAGGGCACCAAGCCGTTCGAAATCGAGGAAAACACTTATTTCTCATTGCCTTACGATGAAGAAGCTAAACAAAAACCTTATCTGCTTAAAAGTATCGACCTCAACAAAATGACAATCATTGTTGAATATCAGGATAAGGAGGGCAACAAGCTTGAGCATATCCTGTCCTTCCCTAAACAGAATTAATGGCAACGATTTAAATTTCGAAATTGGCATCGCATTCTTCGTTTATTTAAAATAAATAGAAAATATACTTCACATTAGGTAATAAAAATGGTCAAATGCTCTTATTAGTCATGCAAAGCAAAATTACTCACCCATACATTCAAGATTTGCGGAATAATTATCTGGCATTCATTGCAGGCATTCATGGTAAACAAACCATGGTGCATCTTTGTGTGATCCTAGGTATGTCGCTCACGGCGCATTCGCTCCGTGCCGAAAGCCCAGGAGATAATTCTTCCAGCATTGCGCAACGTGAAATTGCTCGCCGAGCCAATCTTGTAGTCGAAGCTGACAAAGCCCTTGGCCTTGGAAGAGCTGCCTATGCTGGTAACAAATATGAGGAGGCCGTTAAGCAATATAGGTCAGCACTCAGCATGTTGCCTCCAGGCCCAGCGTTAGCAGATCGTCGCGAGACTTACACAAACCACCTTGGTGATGCATCGGCAGCTTTGGCGCAGGAATACCGTCGTCTCGGCAGATACGATGAAGCGCGTAGCATGCTTGAAGGTGTAGTAGCACAGGACCCGACGAATTCAGCAGCGAAGAAACAGCTTGGATATCTGGACGACCCTATCAGAACGAACCCAGCATTGACTTCTGACCACTCTCAAAATGTCGATGAAGTTCGTCGTCATTTGTACACGGGCGAAGGCTATTATAATTTAGGAAAATACAGCGAGGCTGATGCTGAATTTAAGAAGATCTTACAAATAGACCCTTACAACAAAGCGGCTCGTCGCTGGCTTGAGAGAATAGCGGCTACCAAGTCTGATTATTACCGCGCAGCATATGACCAAACACGTGCTCAGCTTCTCATGGAGGTAGACAGGGCTTGGGAGACCACGGTGCCACCTGAGCTTCCTGATTTTGGCCCAGGAGAGGGCTCCTCTTTGCGGACATCGGGAGTTGAATATATTCAGCAAAAACTAAATAATATCATTATTCCCAAAGTAGATTTTGAGGATGTTACAGTAAATGATTGTTTAGAAACTTTGCGATTACGTGCTCGCGAATTTGACTTTGAACAAGATGAAGACAAAAAGGGGATCAACTTCGTCATACGAGATCCTTCGATGCAAGGTGGCGGTTCTGATGAGCCTGACGGAGAAGATGATTTTGGGACAGGTGCGGCTGCTGGATCAGGGTCTAGTATTGGTGACAAGAAAATAGACGAATTGCGTCTAGTAAACGTCCCACTTGGCGCGGTGCTCGAGTATATCTGTGATAAGACCAGACTTCGTTTTAAGATTGATAAATATGCAGTGATCCTTTTACCAGTGGCAGCTTTGGAGGTTGACGATCTCTACACGCGAACCTTTGTTGTGCCACCTGACTTTATTTCTCGTCTGACACAAGGTGGCGGTTCCGGCGGCGGAGGTAATGATGATCCTTTTGGTGATGATGATGATGGTGGTGGTGCTCTGGGCGAGCGGGCTAATGCAAAAACCTTATTGATGGATAATGGAGTATCCTTCCCGGACAATGCCTTCGCCAATTACATTGCATCCACCAGCACACTCGTTGTTTCCAACACACTGAGCAATCTTGATATTATTGACGAAATTATTGCAGTGCTCCGCAAGGACGGGCCTCGCCAAGTGCGCATCATGACAAAGTTCATTGAAGTGTCTCAAGACAATACCGATGAACTTGGTTTTGACTGGATTGTTAGTCCTTTTGATTTGGGTGGTAATGGTTCCAATGGCATTATATCGGGAGGCACAACGGGTAGTGGCGTTGCCCGCACTGTTAATGACCTAGGCAATCCAAATCTCCTGCCGGGCGCTACTTCAGTATCAAATATTGCAACAGCCGGACTTCGTAGTGGTGACTATGCCAACACCCGTAACTCTATCGATTCGATTATTAACAACCCATCCCGTAGTAGTCAGGCAACTAACGTAGCTCCTGGCATTTTATCGATCACTGGTTTATTTGACAATGGTCAGGCGCAGATGATCATGCGTGGGCTTTCACAGAAAAAAGGTGCGGATGTCATGACCGCTCCTAGTATTCTAGCCAAGAGCGGTGAGTCTGCAACAATTGAGGTCATTCGTGAATTTATCTACCCCACGGAGTATGAGCCACCCGAGCTGCCGCAGTCGGTTGGAACTACATCCTCAAATTCTAACGATGGAGACGGAGGTGGAGGTGGAGCAGAAATTTTTCCTGTTACGCCAGCAACTCCTACAGGATTCGAAACACGTAACACGGGTGTCACGCTCGAGATTGAACCAACGATTGGTGAAAATAATTACTCGATCGACCTCCGGTTTGCTCCTGAACTGGTTGAGTTCGAAGGGTTTATTAACTATGGATCTCCCATCCAGACACTGGGTACAGATATTCTAGGTAACCCAATCAGTATAACCATCACGGAAAACCGGATCGAAATGCCTGTTTTCGCTACGCGCAGGGTCACTACCGGCCTAACCATCTATGATGGTTACACGGTGGCTGTTGGTGGTCTGATGCGTGAAGACGTTCAGAATGTTGAAGACAGTGTGCCTATCCTTGGGGATTTGCCGATCATTGGTCGCTTGTTCCGATCCAAGGCAGAAAGTCGGATTAAGAGCAACTTGATCATTTTCGTCACCGCGGAGATCATTGATGCAGCCGGTTCCAGAATCAATCAGCCTACCAGTAGCTCTCCTGGTGCTGGAGGTGCTGCACCTCAGTCGATTATGCCACTGGATGGAGGTGATGGATTACTGCCCTCGCGCTAGATTTTAACCAAGCTTATTTGAGCGATCTCAGATTAACCCCTTAGCTGTCTTTGACGGTTGAGGGGTTTTTGCTTTTTGAGAGGCTTGTTATGGATAGGTGTGCTTGTGGCTTGTATGGCTATTATTATTTTGTGATGCTACCAATAGATGAGAACAACACTAACCACACTGGGGCTTACCGGTGGCATTGCTACGGGTAAATCGACCTGCTGTGCCATTCTCAGGGACTTGAGCCCTGGGGTCGTGGTGTTTGATGCTGATGCTAGTGTCGCTCAATTGTATTCTGATTCTCAGGTCATCGCTGAGATAGGTAGTTACTTCGGTCCGGAGGTTGACAATGGTGAAGGAGGCATTAACAAAGCTTGGCTGCGAACAAAGGCTTTTTCAGAGCCCGACAGCAAAAAATTCCTTGAGCAGATTTTTCATCCTAGGGTGCGTAAGGAATGTCTTGCATTATTAGAGAGAGAAGCTAAGAATCCTGCCACGCGCCTCTTCGTTGCGGATATCCCACTTCTGTTTGAGAGCGGGTTCGATTTTGGTCAATCAGCCAATTTACTGGTAGCTACCAGTAGGAAAACTCAGATTGATCGACTCAAAAATCGCAACGATTGGGGAGACAATACGGTGGAAGCGGTGCTTTCATCTCAGATGTCCATTGATGCCAAGCTTGCATTGGCCGATATGGTTTTCTGGAATGAAGGTCCAGAGCGCATGCTCAGAAACCAGTGTCGCCGTTTCCTGCAGTCACTCACTGATGAGCAATAACGTGCCGCATTCCCTATAAATGGCCAAAGGCCATGCCTCTATGCATACCCCGATGAATTTACCCGACAAGATAAGCCCTTGTCC
>JAACFN010000151.1 GCA_009937455.1 Verrucomicrobiaceae bacterium
CCATCCTCCAAAGGTTGCCGCATCACCTCCAGGGTCTGCCTACGAAACTCGGGCAGCTCGTCGAGAAACAGCACGCCGTTGTGAGCCAGTGATACTTCGCCCGGCCCAGGGTTGGTGCCGCCACCCAACAAACCGACATCGGAAATGGTATGGTGCGGTGCTCTGAATGGCCTAGTCACCAGCAGAGCATTTTCTTTACCCAATAATCCCGAGATCGAATGCACCTTGGTCGAATCAATCGCCTCTGCCTCGGTAAGATCCGGCAAGATCGTAGGCAGACGTTTGGCGATCATCGATTTGCCCGTTCCCGGAGGCCCGACCATCAGGAGATTGTGCCCACCTGCGGCAGCCACCTCCAGAGCACGCTTCACCTGGTGCTGGCCTCTGACATCCTCTAGCCCCACCTCGTAATGACGGCGTGTGTCAAAAAGCCGTTTCCTATCCAGCTCATACGGAGCAAGAACCCTCTGGCCGGTGATAAAATCCCATGCCTGGCGCAGGTTATCCACGCCATACACCTCCAGACCCTCAACCACTGCAGCCTCAGCCGCATTCGCTGCCGGCACGATCAGACGCGTCCTGCCACGCCGTTTCGCCTCCAGCGCCATTGATAAGACCCCACGAACCGGACGCACCATCCCGTCTAGTGCCAACTCGCCAATCATGGCATATCGCTCAGGGTCTATAATGCACTCGGCACCCGCGGTCTCAGCCAAAGCAAGCGCAATGGGTAAATCAAAACGCGGCCCCTCCTTTTTCAAATCGGCAGGCGCTAAATTGATCGTCTTGACCCCGTCCGCCCAGCTCAGCGCCGATGTCGCCAGCGCAGACGTGACACGTTGTGAGCTCTCCCGCACAGCAGCATCAGGTAAACCCACCACATTGATCGCCGGCTTTTCCGCATTAAACGCACTGACTTCAACTTCAACCTCAATTCCGTCTACGCCGAGCAGAGCAGAGGAATACACACGCACAATCATGTGTTCAAACTAACACCTACTGTTAGAAGGTAAAGACCCAATTTGAAAATCCTCTTTTTGCGCCTTCACCTTACTTGCATGCCCCTCGCAGCAAATTATTCCATTCAAACAGACCTTCCAGATTGACCATAACAGACTCACTAAAGGCTGCTCCCGTCAGCTTCGTTTGGAGAATAGATCACAACAGCAGAAGCTCTCCACGGGCTTAAATTAGAATCATTCTAAATAAATAAACAAAAATTCATTTGGCTGCGTTTAAATAAGTAGAAAGGGTTTTACAAAATACATTCAAACTTACCAAACAAAATGATTTTTGGAGACGCTTAACTTAATGAAGATGATGCCATAGTAGCAAAGTAACACAATTAACCAAAGATCCTCAACACTCCCATATAAAGCAACACCTACCCCACAAATACCATGTCCAGATATGAATCAGACAACAGCCTAAGGCTCTACCTCAGAGAAATTTCTAAAACCGACCTTCTTACACCTGAGCAAGAGATCGAGCTCGCCGCCCGCATCAAAAAGGGCGACAAAGAAGCTCGCTCCCACATGATCCGGGCCAACCTTCGTCTGGTTGTGAAGATCGCGCAGGATTATTCCAATTATGGCTTACCACTCGCCGACCTCATTTCCGAGGGTAACATCGGGCTTATGAAAGCTGTGGAACGCTTTGACCCCAACAAAGGTGGCAAACTCAGCACCTACGGATCATGGTGGATCAAACAATCCATCAAACGCGCCCTAGCCAATCAGAGCAAGACCATCCGCCTACCCGTGCACATGGTCGATAAAATCGCCCGTATGCGCCGCATCTCTGCCCTACTCAGCGAGGCCCTTGGGCGCGAACCGACGCAGGACGAGCTTGCCGAGGAGTTAGGCATCCCACTTCGTAAGGTCGCCCTTCTCCAAAGAGCATCCATGCGACCAACCTCCCTCAACGCCCCAGTCCATGAAGATGAAAGCTCCGAGTTCAGTGACCTGATCGGTGACGAGCATGCGGTGAACCCCTTCGAAGCTCTCGACAGCAAAAACATGCATGGAGAACTCGACGAACTACTCGACACTCTTGACGAACGTGAGCACCGCATCATCGATGCCCGCTTCGGCCTCGATGGCAAATCACCAATGACCCTCGAAGAAGTCGGCCTTGAGTTCGGTGTCACCCGTGAGCGTATCAGGCAGTTACAAAGCATCGCACTCGAAAAAATGCGCAAGGCCCTGCACCGCAAGGAACAACCCATGCCCGACCTCATGTCTGAACCTTTGGCAGAAGCCTCTTGAAGTAAAAATTTGGATCTCAAGAGCGTCAGGATAAATTCCTGACGCTCTTTTTTATGATTGGCTACGCAGCATATTACTGTTGTCTAGGATTCAGCGTCGTCGCCGATTTCGTTCAAAAAACATAAGGTTCCATTCTATATTTATTGGTCGTAAATCAATAACTTTTCATGCGGTGAGAACCGGATAAGTGCCCACATCACAGAAGCAGCGCCCACACCTCCAACGAATCCAACCAGCCTCATTCATGAAAACAATCGCCACGTTCTTAACCGCTGCACTGATCTCTCAGCTCAATGCCCAGATGCTGCTGCCGGAGAGCTCCTTACCTGAATACGAGCAGGATATCGACCATGCCCGGCTGATTAAGAATCAAAGCCACGGAGTCAGAAAGCGCGGTGAAAAAGTTTACCAGAACCTCTGCATGAACTGCCACGGCGACCTCAAAAACGTCGGGTCTATCCCCACCTCGCTACGTTTCGCTGAAGGCAAGTTCCAACACGGCAGTGACCCCCATACGATGTATCAAACCATCACCCGCGGCTGGCGCACCATGCCACCCCAGCCCCAACTCACACCGCGTGATAAATACGCTGCGATTCACTATATCCGTTCCCATTATCTGACGAAACACAACCCGTCCCAGCTATTCAAGGTCACTGCCGACTACCTGGATAAGCTACCCAAGGGTAAAGGCATGGGCCCTGAACCCGCAGCGAATGACGCCCCTGAACCATGGACCGCCATGAACTACGGCGATTTCCTGATCAACACCTACGAAATTGCGACTGAACAAGATAGGGAAAAGGCGGGCAGGGCTGACGAGATCGCCCCTGATGCCAATATCGCCTACAAGGGCATCGCTCTGCGCCTCGACCCGGGCGAGGGCGGAGTCAGCAAGGGGAAAGCCTGGTCCCTCTTCGAGCACGACTCCATGCGCGTTGCCGGAGTCTGGCAGGGCGATGGCTTCATCGACTGGAAGGGTGTCCATTTCGATGGCAAGCACGTTGTCCGGCCCCGCACCATCGGCGCACCTATACTAGAAACCAAGGATGAGCCGGGTTGGGCCAACCCAGAGACAGGAACGTTTGATGACCTCCGCTTCAAGGGCCCTGACGGGCTTCGCTACGGCCCGCTGCCGAGGAAATGGGCGCACTATAAAGGTCTCTACAAACACGGCCATCAAACCGTCATCAGCTACACCATTGGCGATGCCGATATCCTGGAGAGTCACGAATTGGCCAAAGACGGTGCCTTTGTCCGTCAGCTCAACATCGGCAAATCAACCAAACACCTCAGAGTCCGCCTCGCCAACGCAGGCACCAAGGTTCACGTTTCCCAAGCTCCAGATATTAAAGTCCGGGAACAAGACGGTTTTGTAGTCTGCACCATTTCAGCCCTCGAAACCCCCGTCAACATCGCCTTCACCATCGGTGGTGATGTCACCGCCCAACCCAAGGACCTCACCCCACTCACTCAGGGAGGCCCCACCCAGTGGTCCGAGACTCCCGCCGCACTGATCACCCGCGGCAACCAGCCAGGCGCATTCCAGTGGGATCACTTCGATGTGCCGACCGATAAAAACTGGCACAGCCGCCTGCGCACCTCCGGCTTTGATTTTACCCCGGATGGCAAATCTATCATCGTCTGCTGCTGGGATGGTGACGTCTGGAAAGTCGATGGCTACACGGACCCCAAGTCCACCCAGACCACCTGGAAGCGCATCGCCTCTGGGTTGTTCCAGCCGCTCGGGCTGAAGATCGTCAAGGGTAAGATCCTTGTCACCTGCCGTGACCAGATTGTGCTCCTCAACGATCTGAATGGAGACGGCGAGACCGACTTCTACGAAAACTTCAACAGCGACGCCCAGGTGACCAACCACTTCCACGAGTTTGCCATGGGGCTACAGGCCGACGATGAGGGTAACCTCTATTACGCTCGCAGTGCCCGCCACGCCCGCCCGCCGCTGGTGCCTCACCACGGCACCCTGCTCAAGGTCAGCGCCGATGGCTCCGAGACCGAGATCCTCGCCCATGGCTTCCGCGCGGCTAATGGCGTCTGCCGCAACCCGGATGGAACTTTCTTCGTCACTGACCAGGAGGGCCACTGGAACCCAATGAACCGCATCAACCACGTCACGGCAGGCAACAACTTCTACGGTAACATCTGGGGCTATGGTGCTCCTGAGGACACCTCAGATGCCGCCATGGAGCAGCCGCTCTGCTGGGTCGCCAAGAGATTTGACCGCTCGCCCGCCGAGCTGCTCTGGATCGAAAGCGCAAAAT
>JAACFN010000152.1 GCA_009937455.1 Verrucomicrobiaceae bacterium
GATCAAATTCACCGCCAGCCACGTGGCGGGTTCCGTCGACAACGCCTTTGTCTGGCGCGAGTTGGATGTGTTTGGGGGGCCCAGTTCTTGAGCCATCCCGCTACATCACATACTGTGGAATTTTCATCCACTCACCATCCTTGAGCGCGGACTTGTGCGCGATCACGCCGGAGAGGGTGATGTTGAGTGCGTCACACACATCGACGATGGGTTTCTTGTCCAGCAGGATGGACTCGATGAAGTTGTTAGTGAGTTGACCGTGAGAGCCACCGTGGCCACCGCCACCGACACCGGGAGGCAGCGCAGGGCGTGCACCACTGATCTTGGGATCGTGTGCTTTTTCCCCGTAGACGCGGCCTTGTTCACCGTGCGCATTTTTCATATCCCAGCTCACCGCCATGCGGGAAATGCCACCTTCACTGGTCTTATACATCGCAACCTCGGTGCCGAAGGGGTTCTTGTATTCATTGTTCTCCGCCTGGAATTCCGCGTAGCGCCCGGCAGTGCCAAGGCCTGAGACCTCGGTGAACCTGCCGCCGGTAATCGAGACGTAGTATGCGGCCGAGTGGGTCGGGTACCACATGGGAACCAGTCCCCTTCTCCATCCCATTTTATCCACCTTGCCCGTCTTCGGGTTGTAGCCGGCCAAGCCGTTCGGGCCAAAGTCGTGATAATACTCACCCTCCGAGTAGATGATTTTGCCCAAGGCACCCGCCTGATACTGCATGCGCTTGGCGTAGAGGTCAGCGTGGAAGGTGGAGGTCTCGTTCATCATGTATTTCATGCCACTGCTTTTGACCGCATTGAAAAGATCCTCCGCCTCACCCTCTGCCTCAAATCCAAAGACAGCGGGAACGGCAGAACACACGTGCTTGCCATGCTTCAGCGCCATGATCGCAAGGCGCGCGTGGCTCGGCGCATCGGTCGCGATGTAGATGGCCTCAATCTCCTTGTCCTTGATCATCTCCTCACAAGAGGGGTAGGTCTTTTTAGATCGGTGGCAGCGACAACCTCGACATTCGGGTGGTTCTGGTAGAAAAACGCCGCACCGAACTGGCACAGACCAAAACCGGCGATGCCCACCTTGATCTTACGGTCCGATACCGGCTGCCAGCCTTGGGCGGCGCTCGTTGCCTGCTGATCTTTTTCAAATCCTGGAATGATGTTTCCCTGTGCGTCCCGGGGTGCGTTGTCCGCGTTGGCATTCCCTGTAAGAGCACCCAGCCCCGCCATACCCAGGAACGAGCCGGCCCCCGTCAAACCCTGAATAAATCCCCTGCGGGACATGCCCGCAAAGGAGCCCTCTTCCAAATCCATGTTGCTGTCTTTATCGCTCATATCTTATGGCTACGTTAACACATCCCGATCATTTGCAAATGAAATGAACGCGCATGAAACATGCATAAATCCGACCTTTCCTAATCGTTTCATCCACGACTAGAAGCCTATTGCCACGGCTGCACTGATAACGGCCCAGTCATGAATCTTTTTCTAACCCTCAAAAATAGGGATAGCAGAATCTACTCAGCATGTGATAATTTAACCCCTCATCCGTCATGAACCTATTACGATTCTTTTTTACCCTCTCTCTGCTGATCACAACTGCAAGCCTTGCCTCCGCATTGGAAAAACCCAACATCATCATCTTTTACGTCGATGATCTTGGCTGGCAAGATGTCGGGCTCAACGACCTCGATGCCGAGTGTCCTTATGAAACTCCCAATCTGGACAAGCTCGCTGCCATGGGCATGAATTTCACCCAGGCGTATTCACCTGCGCCGAGCTGCTCCCCCTCCCGCGCGGGCATCATCACTGGCCAGCACCCGGCACAGCTCGGCTTCACTCACGTCGATCTGGGGAAAATTACCGAGGGTAGACCCAAGGATCAGTTTCTCTCACCCTACCTTGACCAACACCTCAACTTCGATCATTTGACCTTGGCTGACGCCATGAAAGACAACGGCTACAAAACCGGCCACGTCGGCAAATGGCATATCGGACCCAGTGCTGAGACCTATGGCTTTGAGTTTGTCGATCATAGCCGCGGAGTGCACCGAGGCATGAAGGATCGCACCAAGGATTTTTCCACCGCTAAAGACAAACAGTATCCCTTGAGTCAGGAAAAATACTTCCCCTTCAGCGACAAGAAACCTGACGGAATCTCCTACCCTTACGATCAGCTCACCGAGTCCGCACTGCAGTTCATGACTGAGAACAAGAGCGAGCCCTTCTTCCTCAACATGTGGCACTGGATGGTGCACTGGCCCGTGCTCACCCGTAATGGTGAACTGCTGGAATATTATTGTGATAAAATGGGCCAGCCCTTCCCACCAACATCTGGAGCGGAAGACATGACCTTACCGGGCCAGCAAAACCCGTATTTCGCCTCCATGGTCACCACCATCGACTGGAGTCTGGGGCGCGTCATGGACTATCTGAAAAACACCGACGACCCGCGTAACCCCGGTAAGAAGCTCATCGAGACCACCTACATTTTCTTTAGCTCTGATAACGGCGGTGCTGAAAAGAAAGCCAAAGAAATCATCTCCGACAACTTTCCGCTGAAGTATGGCAAAACAAACACCGAAGAAGGTGGCGTGCGCGTGCCCATGGTAGTGGCAGGCCCGGGAGTCACCAAGAGCAGCCGCTTTGACGGACTGGTCAACCAGCTCGACTACTTCCCAACCATTCTCAAGGTCACTGCATCGAGCATCGCTGCTGATCAAAAAAAACGACTCAGCGGCCTGGACATCTCTGAGGTCCTCACAGCAGCAAATAAAAAGATCGTCGATGCTGAAGGCAAAGAGCGGACCCATCTGTTCTGGCACTATCCACACGGCGGAGGAAACATGAAGTCCGCCATTCGCGAGGGAGACTTCAAACTCTACCAACACGCTCAAGCGGGCAGCTACGAACTTTACCGCCTCTCCAAAGATGGCGCACGGCAAGACATCGAAGAGAACATCAACCTGATTAACGATCCTCAATACGCAGAGCTCGCCAAAGGGCTCACATCCAAACTCAATGCCGAGCTCCAAGCCCACAACGCGCAAGGCCCTTATCTGAACCCCACCTACAAAGACAACACCCTGCAAGCTGCCAGCATCAGCCAGTCTACCCTCTTCGGCCAGCAAGCGAGCCTCACCCTTGACCCACAAGGCCCAGCCATTGCCAAAGCCTACGTCATCTATCTGCCAAGCACTGATGCGCCGCAGAAGAAACACAGAAATGAAACCGGCATTGACACCACAGCACCCCAGATCCGTGTCAAATACCCTGCCGAAATCAAAGACAAAGGCTACTTCGTCTCAGCCACCATCCCCAAGGGCGTCAGCGGCTACCGCTTCATCCTCGTCGATGAAAACAACTTCCTCATCTACGGGGAAGAGCAAGCCGTAGGCGATGAGGGCTCGGAAGCCTCGCCCTGATAAGCGATGAGCGATAGCCGCGATGCGGCAGTTCTAGTTGAGAGTTCGAGTTGCAAGCGGAGGCGTGTTACATGGTAGGGCACGTTGGCCTCAACGCGCCGCATAGCTGGATAGTGCTAGGCTTGGCCGCGAGGCGGCAGTTGAAGTTGGAAGTTGAAGTTTAAGTAAACCCGTCGTGCTGGAATTCAACATTCACTATTCAACATTCACCATTCCGCCGCAGGCGGCCGGCGGGCTTGCGGCTTTATTAAACTTAACTTGATGATAACCAACCTTTAAAAGGGTGTTTTTCTCTTGGGGCCTGCCATGTCTGTGCTATGTTTCCACTAATTGTCACTTTTTGCGCACCCAATCCATACTCGGTGCGCGCACGTTCATACACAATCACATAGCCCCAACACAAAGCGGATACACCCGATAACCATACTTCCCATCCAGCAGCCACCCATTTCAACTCCCCCCATTTCAACTTTTGCCGTAGGCACCCCGACACGGTCGGTGGCTGCTTTCCAAATACCAAATTCACCATCCTTCATCGCTCATCCTTCATCGCCGCCCAGCGGATCACCCCATCATACACTAATCAGCCAACCATATATACCCATGAAAACGAAAATCCCATATCTCATCCTCGCCGGCCTTTTTGGAACAGCCATGGCTTCCCAGGGGGCCGCAACACTCATTAATGTGGACGACGCCAACAATGGTACCGGCGTTGACCAGGGCGGGACAGCCAGTTTGGGCACCCTGTCTTTGTCGACACAGATTCCCAATTTTTCGAATAATGCGACCCTGGGTTACACTGTCACCGGGCTGGATCTGGACGGCATAGGGGGCAATGATGACGAGGTGGTTATCAATTTTTTGGCTACCTCATCTACCGGTAATATCAACACCCGTCCTCTCTCCGGCACTAACGCACAGTTGGGCACCTCTGATGGGGCCAACGGATCCTTTTTGAATGGCGACAGCTCAAACCTGGAGATTACCTTCAGCGATATTTCGGTGAATCTGAATGGCGGCTCCAACAACGGCTGGGCTGCATTTAATGGTTTCTACGAACTTAACCTGAGTTCGTTTTCAACCGCTGGCGAAGAAACGAATATTAACGGTGTTCTTTATACCGTTGATGGTGGTAATAGCAACCCCTTCGCGATGTCGGGCAACACCCTGGCGATCGATTTGGAACCGGATGGCGAGGCAACCACCGCATTCCGCTTGGCCAACTGGAGCTTCTCTTTCTCCGCCGTTCCCGAGCCAAGCTCGACCGCTCTCTTAGGCCTCGGAGGCCTTGCTCTCATGCTGCGCCGCAAGCGCAGCTGATAGCTGATAGCTGATAGCTGATGGCGGATGGCGGATGAGCGATAGCCGCGATGCGGAAGTTCGAGTTGCCAGTTCAAGTTTAAGTGGGGAGTGCGCCTGCGGCCAACCAAGATCGAAGAACCAGCCGCCGACGATGTCGGGGTGCCGGAGGCATAACCAAGAACAGCCGCTCCGCGGCTATTTCAACATTCACTATTCAAAATTCACCATTCTGCGGCGAAGCCGCAGGCGGCATGGTGCGTTGCTCGAGCATGATGCTTTCGATTTGTTGGGCGATGTCTGCATGTTTCTCCACCACATTGATCTTCTCCCCTATATCCTCTTCCAGATTATACAGTTTAAGAGCCGCGTTGGGGTTCTTCTTTAGATTCTGTTTGATTCCTTTCCATTTCCCCATGCGAACGGCGAGCTGGCCGCCATAGCCGGCAAAATCCCAGAAGAGGAAGTCATGCTTTTTCTGGCTGTCATCCTGGCCGAGCAAGGAGGGCAGCATACTGATGCCATCGCTTTGAGCATCAAACTCAGTGCCCGCGATCTCAGCGAGGGTCGCTGGTAAATCATAATGGGCGGCTATGAGATCATTACTGG
>JAACFN010000153.1 GCA_009937455.1 Verrucomicrobiaceae bacterium
TTTGGTGCCGGGCTTACCTGGGCTGCTACAGCTATTGAGTGGTAAGATAACTAGCTGTATCGCCGGATCTGCTGAGGCGGCACTTCCTCATCCTCCTCAATTTCGACTTTGCGGTGTACCCAAACACTCTGCACCAGCCCCAGTAGGAACATGATCATCATAATGAATGTTCCCGAGTAGCTTACTAGCGGCAAGGGAATACCCGTGATGGGCGTCATCAGAACACACATGCCAATGTTCTCAAAAATATGCGCAAACATGAGAGCAACAACTGCCGCCGCGATGATTCGACCTGAACTATCTCGGCTATAAAAGGCGATGAAAAGGCACTGGATAAGAAGCATGGAATAACCCGTAAGCAGCAATAGACTTCCTCGGAAACCCTGCTCTTCACCAATCACTCCAAAAATGAAATCATTGTGAGCTGTTTTCCAGGGGATGTATTTTTTGTCGTGGAGAGAACCTCGTTGACTGGATGCATTCCAGCCTAGCCCTTTCCAGCCTGCTTTACCAACCGAAGTGGACACCCAGTAAGGGGCGTAAGCATCTCCGCTAATATCAACATCCCTGCCATTGAGCATATCGAGATAAAGCTCGATACGCTCGGCACCACGTTCAGAAGCTTTGGGGAGAATAATGAAGTAGGCAAGAGCTACACAGCCGACACCCACAATACCGATCAGCAACATATAGCGATACGGAACGCCGCTGACTAACATAATCACTGCCGTAACAGGCAACCAAACAAGTGCGGAACCCATGTCCCCCATGGCTACCACAATAAGAAATGGAACCCCCGCCAAAACTGCAATGACACCCAGCTGAACGAAAGGCAGCCTAAAAAACGCATGCCATCGCGGCAAATCTTGCAACAAAGAGCCCATAAGCACAATGCCTCCAGCAATACCAAGTTGTGTCGGCTGGAATGAAATGACCCCCAAGCTAATTTGATGAGCATCACTCCCCTTATAGATGGCAAGGATCATGAGGGCTAAGCCGGACAAATACATCGGTATACCAAGCCAACGAATCCAACGGTAATCAACCAGTGCGGTGATCAGAAAAACAAAACAACCACCGATGATCCAGATTTTCTGGCGCTGAGCATAATATTCACCACCATTGGGTAAGTGACGAGCCGCGCTCTCAATAGCGTATACGCCAAAAATTGCCAATGCCAGCATCGTCAGCACCAGCAGCCAATTCATAGCGAGTATTTTTCGTAGTAGCGGGATCATCATACAAACGAAGCCTTCAAGCTATGATTGCTATATTCATTCACTGGCAGCGGTTGGCGCCAATTTATTTAATTCCTTCAGCATCACGGCTGTAATGTCTGTTGCGTCTTTAAGGTAGATAAAAAAAGAAATCTGGTTTGTATTTTTGCCGGATTTATCGAACACGAAGTCATATTCTTGCTTCTCAGCAAAAGAGACAACCTTCGCCCGTATCTCAGACATAATACCCTGCATGCTGGCAGCTTTACGCCTAGCAACCTCTTTTTTCCCCTCATACTCAGCTCGCTTCATCTCCTCGATAAACATCTTTCGCTGTTGATCAATCAATTGAAACTCTTGGCTGTATTTTTGCTTCAGATTCTCGTCAAGCGACTCACTCTTAAGTTTTTCATTCAGTGACTTTAGTTCAGAAATCATCATGTTGATCTGTTCAAGCTGCTGATTCACTTTTTTTTGAATGCCCGCATAATCTTGGTTAAATTGCTTCTGAGCCGCTTCCGTTCTGTAATATTGAGCGAAGAGCTTTTGCATGTCCACCATGCCAATATTAGGCTTCTCTGCATCAGAAGTAGCTACCGCCACTACGGAAAGCAGAAGGATAAGGTATATTTGCTTCAGTTTTCTCATTACAATGTGCTAATCAACAGCAACACAAATTGCCTCTTTTAAGAGTGATCGTCAATAGCATCCCCCTCCCCAAAGACAGAAAAACACCCTCTCCCGAAGGAAAGGGTATAATAAAATCAATCTTGTTGAATTGAGCTTACGTCAAACGCCGATTACTCACCTGCAGCCTTAGGCGCATTGACATTGAGCTTGCTCAAAAGAGCAACGGTAACATCTGTAGCATCCTTGGTGTAGAGGAGGAAAGGAACTTGGTTAGCACTCAGTCCTGACTTGTCTAATACATAGTCAAAATCCTCAGCTTTTGCATGATCTACGATCAATTTGCGGATCTCCTCAAGGATTCCTTGCATGCTTGCCTGCTTCTTCAATTCAAGTGCGCGAGTGCGTCGACCTAAAAACTCGCGTCTCTCACGATCCATTGCCTTTGCCTCATCGAGCTTAAGTTGGAAATCACGAGACTTATCACGCTTTACACCATCTGCGATGGTTGGATCCTCAATTTGCTTTTTGAGCCCTTGCAGCTGCTCTTCGAGCTCACGAATACCGGTAAGGCGCTCGTTATTTTCCTTCTGAATACGGGCAAACTCCTCACTGAATTTTTGCTGCTCATCGTTAGTGCGGTGGTATTCTTTGAAGAGAATCTGCATGTCCACGGTTGCAATTTTAAGGCGCTGAGCTGAAGCTGATGTAGCACTGAGCAAAGCGACGAGGCAGATAGCAGCGGCGAATTTAAGGTGATGTTTCATAGTCTTTAGTAATAATCATTGGTGTGGCCTAGGAAGTAACCCCCGACCTAATAGCTACGTGAAATAAGTGATCATTTAAACGATTGTAAAAACTTCACGTTGCAGTGCAAAGCTGCACGGAATAGCATCCTGCGTCAACCTCTATCCCAAGCTATAGCCCTTCTCCGCAGACAAAATGAAAGTTGTCATTACCACCTCCGAACTCCAGCCACTACTGGCTGAGAAATGCAGCCCGAAGAAACGAGTGCTCGTAGCCACCATGGGATCGCTCCACGAAGGACATCTTGCTCTAATCCATCGGGCTCGACAAATCGCCGGCACTGAGGGCGTCGTTATTCTCAGCCTTTTTGTAAATCCTACTCAGTTTGATCAAGCCGATGACCTTCGACATTATCCGCGTGCGCTTGAGCAGGACTTGGCCCTTTGCAAAAAACATGGCGTAGACATCGTATTCGCGCCTGAGAGCGGTGACATCTATCACTCAGACCACTCGGTTACCGTGACCGAGTCCAGCCTCTCACAGAGGCTCTGCGGTGCCTCTCGGCCCGGCCACTTCGATGGCGTTTGCACTGTAGTGCTGAAGCTCTTTAACCTCACCCAGCCCGACATCGCCATTTTTGGTAAAAAAGACTACCAGCAGCTTGCTATCATCCGCCGCATGGTGAGAGATCTCAATATCCCTATAAGTATTGAAGGGGTCGAAACCGTCAGAGAACAAAGTGGCCTTGCCCTATCATCAAGAAATCAGCGCCTATCGCAACATCAACGCTCAGATGCACAACGCATAAGGCGTGCCTTGCTGGCTGCGCAAACGGCTCATCAACAGGGAGAAAAATCTGCTCAGTCATTATTAAACATAGTCAGTGACATCATCGAATCATCAGAACTCGATGTAGAAATAGATTACCTCGAACTACTCGACCAAGATGATTTGCAGCCAGTCGAGACACTATCATCCCCAGCAATCATCGCCACCGCAGTCTTCTATGAGCAAGTTCGGCTCATCGATAATATTGAGCTTGCTTAAAGCTGCGCAAATTTCTCCCAAAACTTCGCTGTTTGTCGGGCATCAGGCACGACTTCAATCAATGTCGTTTTCTCTCGAGGCTCAAAATCAAAACCCTCCATGCCGACCACTTTGATGTAATGCATATCCCACATTGCAGCCCATGCCTCAAATCCATGCTCATGCTGATTAGTAACCAGCTCAGAAACATTTTCTCCCACCTGCTTCATCATCGGTAATCGATCAAAAATCTTGCCTCCGCCATTGTTAATGACCACCAGCATACGACCTTGGCACTCCACCTGACCAAGCAGTGCAGGAGCCGCCAAATCATACATCGCTGTTAAGTCCCCAAAAACACCCCACGCATCTTGCTCGTCGGCACTAGCGCCCAACCAACTCGAAATCTGGCCATCAATGCCATTAGCTCCTCGGTTCGCACGCACACATTCATACGGTATTTCACGTTGAGCAAAGTCATTCCATTCACGGATGGGTAGGCTGTTACCCAGATACAGGCTACTCCCCATCGTCGCCATCACCGAGAGAGTTCGTATCATACCTGGCTCACTCTCTGGCAAGGACTCCAACAGCTCGGAGAGCCGGCCGTGCTTACTTGCCGTAGCTCTAAAATGATCCATGGCATCACCCACTGGAGCCACTTCACCTAGCGCTCGCACACATCGAGAAATGTCACCTGTGATGAGCTCGTTTTCCCTGGCAAGTCCAGCAAAGCCGGTTCTGCTAATCGATACAACCTTGACCTGAGGTAAGTCCTCAAGGTCTCGCCAAAATCTGCCGGTAGGAACCTCGCCAATGCGTAAAATATTTGCCGGAGGGGATCAAAGCTAATGGTCCCAGTAGCTCACGTAAACCGCTGGTGCAGTCGGCCAAAACAGGAACTCCGAGCACTTTCAGAAAATGCCAGACCTCTTCACGATCACCCGCATCAAGCCCACCAAGAATCACCACCAGACCCTTCCAACCTTCTTTGATGCAGTGCACTGCGGGCAGCATATCAATATTACTTCGTGCCTCACCTATTTCACCTAAGCGCACCTTCGATCTTTTGATCGCACCGGCACCACTGCCATCTGCATCATCTCTTTCTGTTTCAAAATCGTCGATGCAAAGATTGATCTGCCATGGCGCGAAGCCACTCCAGCCTTCGAAAATCTTCAGTTCATCTTGCCATGAAAAATCTTCACATGCTTCAACATAACCCCCAAATAAACCTGCCTGATCTATCGCTTGAGGAGCTCCTGTGCCACGGAAATCGAGCGGCCGATCAGCCGAAATAATAACCAGAGGCCGGCGTTGATAATGAGCCTCTATGACAGCGGGTAATAATTCGGCAACAGCCGTTCCTGAAGTCGTCACCACCGCACACGGAATCCCCGTCTGCATCGTGCGACCTAATGCAAAAAAACCAGCGGCTCGTTCCTCAAAATGAGAATACAAGGTGATCTCACCAAGTTCACCAGTTTCCGCGTGATCAGCTAGAGCTACGACCGCAGCCAAATTCCTAGCACCGGCACATACGACATATTCCTTAATACCGGCAGCAATACAGGCGACGATAACATCATTAACCCAACCTTTGTAAGACACTGCTTAGATATGAAAAAAACTGCCGACTAGCTACAAGAAGATGCGCTTAGGCTAATGATCCACGCAGCCGCTGTCCGTTGGAGCATCCGCGGCATCTTCCACCGGCTTAACCATGCTGTGATCGAGCAGATACTGCTCAACTTCATCGCCGGAAACATCTGCCAACATTTCACCATTAATAGTGACACATGGGCTTAGTTGTTGGCCACTTTTTTGCTCCATTTCCCACCTGAATGCTGGATTCTTGATGATATCCTTTTCTTCAAATTCGAGGTCGTATTTGCGCATCATTGCGCGCACGCCCTCGCTCCAGCCGCAATAGGTCTTCAGGTAGCAAACGATTTCTGTTGGTGATGTTGTCATGCTCAAATCTTGTGATATGCCAGAAACTGACCATAATACGAGCACTTTGCAACCTGAATCATTACCACTGACCATTAGCGCTGACGGCAGATACCGTGCCGCAGACAAGGGTATTCGCCAACAGGCGGCTGACGGCTCTCTGGAGTTTCTCGAGATCATCATCGATGCAAACCAGTTGCTTGGTGGAGGCAAACATACCCTCCTTGGAGATGAAACGACCTACCTGCCCTGCTCAGCTGAATTTATTTTGGAGCATTTTGAGCCAAGGCCAGACGGCACCTGTCTTGCACGCTACAAACGCCGTGACAAAGAATCCGAGCCAAACCCTTCCCAGGCACCCATATCCCCTTTCCAGGCACCCATATCCCCTTCCTGAGCACCCGCACACTACACCAATACCTCATGCCATCTCATGATCAGACGCCTACTTCAAGCACCGCCATTATCGGTGCCGGTATTACAGGTCTCTGTGTGGCCCATTCCCTCCATCACCAAGCATCAGGAGGACAATCATTTGACTTGATTGAAGCCTCGAGTGAAGTCGG
>JAACFN010000154.1 GCA_009937455.1 Verrucomicrobiaceae bacterium
AAAAAGGCAGCACTGATTGGATGACCGTGGATCCTGAAAAGGACTTCACCCTGCAATACCAGATTCGTGACCTCGAGCCCGGCACCGGGTACACCATCAAAGTTGAAAGCCGCGATCCGGATGGCATTCTAGGCCAGGCTATCGAGGGAAAATTCCGTACCGCCCCTGCCTTGGAGCAGGAAGCACCCGTTTCCTTTGTGGTAGTTTCCTGCCAAGAGTACGCGCGCCGGGATAGCCCGGACGGGCACAAGATTTACCCCAGCATGCTCACCCTTGATCCAGACTTTTTTGTCCACACTGGTGACATCGAGTATTACGATAAGCCCGAGCCCTATGCCACCAATGTGGAACTCGCCCGCTTCAAGTGGAACCGCCTCTACGGCCTGTCTAACCTGTCCCATTTCCACAACAATGTGGCGAGCTACTTCATCAAGGACGACCACGACACCACCTGCAATGACGCCTGGCCGGGAGTCAACTACGGTGAGCTCACCTGGCAGCAGGGGCTGGATCTGTTCCGCGAGCAATTCCCGGTCAAAAAAGACAACTACCGCACCATCCGCTGGGGCAAGGACCTGCAAATCTGGTTGGTCGAGGGACGTGATTTCCGCAGCCCGAACACCATGCCGGATGGCCCCGAGAAAACCATTTGGGGCAAAGAACAAAAGGAGTGGTTTTTGCGCACTTTTAAAGAATCAGACGCAACCTTCCGTGTGCTCATCTCCCCCACCGCATTCGTCGGGCCCGACCGCGGTAGTAAAAATGACAACCACGCTAACAAGGGCTTCACTCATGAAGGTGACGAAATCCGCAACTTCCTCGCCTCCCAGAAAAACGCTTACATCATCTGCGGCGACCGCCACTGGCAATACGTCTCCATCGATGACAAAACCGGAATCAAGGAATTCTCCTGCGGTGCCACCTCAGACAAGCACGCCGGCGGCTGGAAAAGCGGAAGGGTCGAACCCGAGCACCAGTACCTCAAGGTCAAGGCCTTGCAAGCGACCCACTACAGTGTAGACGGCAAAGTCTACAACGAGGATATCAACCAAGCAGAGTAGCTATAATCTCTTGCTCGGTTGCAGCTTACTGGAGAGGCTGGAGATGCTTAGTTTTCTGATGTGAAAGGGGAGCCCGTGGTTTTGGAAACCGATCTTGCCCGTGCCTGCTAGTTCCGGATCGTGTGGGCGGTCCTGCACGGTGATGCCATTGATGGTGATTTTGAGGTGCTTGTTCTTTTCCTTCTTGTCTCCACTTTGGCCAGGCGAGGCTGCAGCCAGAAGTAGGCTAGTGAGCATGATGGTGGATACTTTGTGAAGGCAGGTATTCATGATTTCAAAGTGGCTTAGGGCTGATGGATGAGGATGGGCCCCGGGTGATTGATCTTGCTTGCGTTGTTGGATGCTCCCGGCATCTCGGCGTGAGGATTCTTTGTTTTTGCCTTTCCAGCGAGCAGGATTTTCCCGCCTTCGATGCGTGGCGGGTCGTTCCGGTTGGGGGTGGGGTTTGCGGGAATGGAGTCTCCGGTTTGCGCGGTCCATGCCTCAAGCAGTTGGCGAGCTTGGGCGAGTGTTGCAGCATGTTGCGGATTGCCGGCCAGATTAACCAATTGATGCGGGTCATCTAGCACATGATAGAGCTCTTCCTTCGGGCAGGGATTGGCAAAGATTTGTTGTTGCCTGGCCGTGGTTGTGCCGGCGGCATGGGCTTGCCAGAGTTCCTCGCCTGCCGGCCAATCATGGGATTCCAGGCAGAGGTTCTGTTGCTTGGGATAGTTGTTGCGGATATAGACAAAGTCGCCAAAGCGGACCATGCGCGAGTGGTTCCGGTAGACATGCCAGTTCTGCTCGGCAAAAACCACCTCCCTGACCTTTGTCTTCGGGTTTTTGAGCATAGGCAGGAAGCTTCTGCCCTGAATGCAGTCCGGCTGTTCGATACCTGCGAGCTCCAGACAGGTGGCACTGAGATCGATGCTGCTCACCAGGCTTTCGGTAGTGGATGGATCCTGAATGACCTTGGGAAAATGAACCACCCAGGGGGTCTTGATCCCGCTATCGTAGAGGCGTGACTTACAGCGGGGAAAGGGGCGGCCGTTGTCCGCAGCTACGAAGATGAGGGTGTTTTCAAGGACACCCTGTTTTTGTAGCTCGGCAGTTACCAGACCCACATAGTGATCAAAACGGCTGATCTCATGGTAATAGCCGGTGAGATCCTCACGGGTGATTGCGGTGTCCACCAGATAGGGAGGTACGATCACGTCCTTAACAGCATACTTGGGGGCTTCATTTCCAATGCTCCATGGGCGGTGGGCATCCGTTGAGGCAAACCAAAAGAAGAAGGGCTTGTCCCTGGGGCGCTCTTTGACATGGCCGACCCAATCTTCCTCTTTGCCGGGACCTCCTCCGCCAGTAATACGATCAAAGGCACGATCCTTGTTGCCGAACATATGGTTCTTTCCCGAGAGAACGGTGTAGTAACCCGCTTCACGTAGAAGCTCAGGGAAGCGGACTTGTTCATCAGGAAGCTTGGTATGGAGTTCAGGCGCCCCTGTGTTATGAGGATAGCGACCGGTGATGATGCTGCACCGGGATGGGCTACAGCTACTGATGGTAAGGTAGGCATTGTCAAAGCGCATGCCGTCTCTAGCAAGTGCATCGATATGCGGTGTCTTGATCACAGGGTGGCCATAGCAGCCGATGTCATCCTGGGAGATGTCATCGGCAATGAAGAAAACGATATTGGGCCGATCATCAGCAGAGAATGCCGGCTGCAGGCAGACCATGGAGAGTGCCATGAGTGCCGCAATGCCGTGACTTCGAAAAGAGTTCATGAGTGATGTTCATGAGGATACGCACGGGTGCGCACCAATCCCATTGTTTATTTGCGACGAAATGGTTTACGTTCTATCCCCTTTATTGGCGTCCAAAGCGGTTGCATTGATCCTTTTGGGCAGCCACCGGAGAGAGAGTGAGATCAGGCATCTCGTTGCCGCGCCAGAGAACAGCTTCCTCGCCTTTTTGCAGATCCAGGGAATACACCCCGGGCTTGATCTGCTTCAGCGTGAATGGGCGTTTGCCGGCCACCTTCACCTCACCCTGCAGACCCGGAATGATCACGCAGGGCTCACCGGCAAGGCTTTTGATACGGACGAATGTGGTCTGGCCTGCCTCGCGTCTGGCGCTGACGAGGAAAGCTCCCTCGGCACTCAGATCATGCACCGCAATATCAGCCCAGGTATCCGGCACAGCGGGGAAGATGCGAATCAAGCCACCCCAGCTCTGGAGCAGCATGTCGTGGATGGACTGGGCGCCTGAGAGCGGGGTTTCAATCACCGGTCCGGACTCCTTGTAGAGGGTATTGGGCTGGAGGAATTCCTTCAGCCCGTTGAGATACTCGAGCGCGTCATTGCCTCGCCCAAAAGCGGATGATATCGAGGAGGCGCCGGTGAGCGAGTAGCCCTGCCTGCCGCCCATGCTGTGCCAGTGACGCACGGAGGTAAGCATCAGATCCTCAGCACCCTCGTGCTCGCGGTTTACCAGATAGAAAGGGTAGAGCATCAGCATCTGGGAATAGTGGCGGTGTCCGGTCACGAAAGGAACGCCGCGAGCGATCATGTAGCCCCGCTCGTCGGTCGGGTAATCAGCGAGCTTGTCCAACACTTCCTGCCAGCGCGGCATCAGGGGATCATCCATTCCCAGCCGCCTTGAGGCGTCGATGAGGGCCGTGCACCCCCAGCGCAACAGGGCCAGATCAAAGTTGCAGTCCGGGCCGCCGCCATATTCAGGTGAGTAAGTTGGTGGCAGGTGCAGTTTGCCATCTTCTCCTTCCTTGAGGAAATGCAGATGGTAGTTCACCGCACGCTTGAGCAGGGGGAACAATTGCTTGCGCAGCGCCTCCTCATCCATGGTATGGCGGTAGTGTAGCCAGCTGTTGTGACAGGCCCACAGCAACAAGCCGATTTCAGGTTTGTTCTCGCCATTGGGTGCTGCCACGGGCCCGGCACAATACTGGCCAGTGGCACGTGGCATGCCCGCCGAATCGTGGCGATACTCTTCGGGCACGTTGTTGATCAAGGTCTGAACATTGCCGTAAAGGGTGCGCTCCAGCGACTTGCTGAGCTGATGGCGGTTGGATGTATAGGTGGGCCAGTAGGAAAGCTGGACGTTGAGGTTCCACCAGGCACCGGGCCAAGGGGTCTTTTGCAGCCATGGTCCCTGGTTGTCGATGAGCATGCCCTCCGCACGGGTGGCCGAGGCGAGTTTATACATCTGAATCCAGTAGAAGGACTCCCAGTAGGTGTCGGAGAAGGTAACGAAGCTCTGCGGGTAGTAGGTGTGCCACCAATGGCGATGGCTTTGCTGCAAGTCTTCAAGGGGCTCTGCGGTGAGCTTCTTGAGCTCGTCCAGAGCTTGCTTGCGTGCCGTGGCTTCCGGGAAGGAATGGGCCACACTCACCTTGAGCACTGATGAGCCGGGTGTGCGTGCCTCGTGCCACGCTGTAACGGTTTCCCCGCCGGCGTTCAATGGCTGGATACAGAGCTCGTATTCACCCTGCTGCTCTTGTTGGGGGCTTGGGTTGAGCTTGTATTCACCACGCATTTTCCTGCCGTATGTTTGCCGCGGGCTGTTGGCTGGCAGGGCCTTCCACTGCCAGCTGCAGTCTTGTTCCCCATCGCTGGGTTCGAGCCGGACAATCATCGCCATGTGATCAGCGTGCACAAAGCTCTGCCACCGGATACTTCCCCGGTTGGTTTTTATTTCTCCGGTGGCTTCGGCGTTCCAGAGGTCGAGCCGCATACTGCCTCCCGTGATTTTACCTACCGTCTTCAGCTCGAAGTGGCCAATCGGCAGGCGGCAAGTGTCGTAACCAAATTTTTTGGCAGCGGGCCGGTGATCCTGCACATCGCCGCGTCCAACTTCCCAGCGCATGGTCTGCTTGTCCTGCTGCATGACCATGGTCCCCATCATGCCGTTACCCAGGAAGGGCGCCTCGTTCCAGACCTTCGGCATCTTCGACCAGAGCAGATCGTGCCGCCCGAGGAACTGTTCCCAGTTGATAGAGGGCTTGAGCTCCGAGGAACCGGTAGCCGCGGTGTTCAGGCCCGCAGCGCTCCGGATCTTGAAGTTGCGGAGATGGAAGGGCAGGCCGTGATCCTGGAAGCCTATTTTCCCGGCCTGGGGAAGTTCCGGATCAACTTTGCGGTCCTGCACGGTAATACCATTGATGGAGATGGTGAGGTGATGGTTCTTCAGGCTGATGAGAACCGTGTTCCACTCTCCCGCCGGTTTGGT
>JAACFN010000155.1 GCA_009937455.1 Verrucomicrobiaceae bacterium
TGTGCTCGCTACGTAATGACCCAATTAATCGCAGTAGTGATTAACCAGGCAAATACCAGCCAGCAAATTAAGTTTAGCGCTAAAGTCGTCAATACATAGATCCATGTAGAATCTGACAATTGATTGGCAGATTGCCTCTGCTTGTTTCCCTCAGTCCAGGGGTCAATCTCATCTGTTGTTTGGTGGGTTTTCATGGGTGCTTCATGTAGTTTCTTGCTACACCTAACATCTACAGAAAAATGGCGGTGATTACTTCGCAGATCTTGCCCATTTGTGTGCACTTCTTGTTTGGTCTGCATGCACAGCCATAGACTAGAGCCGCTTTGTTGAAGTTTGGCTTCGAGTTTTCAGCTCAATTTTTTAGTTCGAGGGCTTCTTTTGAACTGGCTTCTGATTTGGTGTTAGTAGAGGCCGCATTAGTAGAGGCCGCAGCACCACTGGGGTTTGCTTGTGGTCTAGCAGCACCCATGGATATTTATCCTGACCGAAGTGCCCCCACCAAAGGCGTCCACCTCTACGCCACGGATCCAGAATCAGACCCTGCTCGAAGGGTAGGTCCTCAGCGGTGACAACGATCGCATTGTGCTCGAAGTAGTTGCCGCGATTTGACGTCGCGAGCCATAGTTTGAGCGTTTTTGATTGCAGCTCAAAGAGGGGCGGAAACAAATCATTACGCCAGTGGTAGCAGAGGCCACGTTTTTTCAGACCGATGTTTACCAGGCTGTTGTTTAGCCAGCCTATGCGGGCTGGTTTGTAATCTTCTGCTGCCTCCTGAGCATTGACAGTGGCTGAGAGCCCTTGCAGGTCACGGCTTAGCAGACGCGCCTGATGATCACGCATGGCGGGTGTGCCGGGATTGGCACAGGACGCAATCAAGACAAACAAGAGAGCGGAACAAAGGCGTGAATATTGAAACATGTGAATCGTGGCTGCTGCCGAATGATCTCTAGATTGATCCCGAGCATTAAGGATGGCTAGAAATTTGTTTTTTTGGGTGAAGAGCGGGCGTGGTTCGAGTTCTTTGCTGGCGTCGGCACGAGGTGTGGCGGGTTGGCATTGCCATAGGCGCGGCTTTGAGTTACCAGTTTCTCGCTTTGACCACTCCAGCTCCCATCAATGCGGTTCCCGCCGCTAGCTCTCGTGAAATTTCACGCCGTCGTACCTTTGCGATCATCTCTCACCCGGATGCGGGAAAAACGACACTCACCGAGAAGCTGCTTCTCTACGGAGGAGCGATTGGCTTGGCTGGTAGCGTCACCTCTAAAAAAGAACAGCAGTCCACCTCCAGTGACTGGATGACCATGGAGAAAGAGCGGGGGATCTCAGTCTCCTCTACGGTTCTACAGTTCGAATACAACAACTACTGCGTAAACCTGCTCGACACTCCAGGACACCACGACTTCTCAGAAGATACCTACCGTGTGCTCTCAGCGGTGGATGCGGTGGTCATGGTCATCGATGCGGGTAAAGGCATCGAGGCACAGACCTTGAAGCTCTTCGAAGTCTGCCGCCGGCGAGGCGTTCCTATTTTTGTCTTTATCAATAAAATGGACAGACCCTCGCGTCCACCGCTCGAGCTCATCGACGAGCTGGAAAAAGTTCTTAAATTAGCTCCGGCTCCCGTCAACTGGCCGCTCGGAGACGGGCCTCGTTTCCGCGGAGTGTATGATCGGAAAAAAGAAGAGGTGCATCTCTTTGAGCGAACCTCTGGAGGCACCTTTAAGGCACCTCTCGAAGTCGCCGGCATCGAGGACGATAAAGTCCGCGAAGCACTGAGTGAAGACCTCTACGAAACCGTCACCCAGGAAGTCGAGCTGCTCGACGGCCTTACTGAGCCTTTGGACATCGAACGGGTTCTCGCTGGTGAACAGATGCCGATTTTCTTTGGTAGTGCGATGAATAACTTCGGTGTTCAGAACATGCTCGAGAGCTTTTTGGACATGGCGCCAGCTCCAGCCGGACGAGTCAGTGATGGCGAAATGGTCCACCCCAATACCAATCATTTCTCCGGTTTTGTCTTTAAGATCCAAGCCAACATGAACCCACGGCACCGTGACCGTGCGGTATTTGTGCGTATTGTCTCTGGGGTGTTTGAGCGCGACATGCAGGTCATCGACCAGCGCTCAGGGAAAAAAGTCAGACTCGGCAATGCACAGAAGCTCTTCGGTCAAGACCGTGAAACACTCGACACCGCCTACGCAGGAGACATCCTCGCTCTCGTCGGGAACTATGACTTCCTTATCGGAGATACCCTCACCAGTGACCCTAAGGTCGTCTACAAGGAGATGCCTCGCTTCACACCAGAGTGCTTCACCTATATCGTCAATAAAGACACCGCCAACATCAAACGCTACCGCTCAGGCATGGAGCAGCTGATGAAAGAAGGTGTCGCCCAGGCCTACCACGTGCATGGCAGTATCCAGGCTGTTCCTATGTTAGGGGCAGTGGGACCTCTGCAGTTCGAAGTACTGCAAGCACGCCTCATCTCCGAGTATCAATGCGAGACTCGGCTTGAGCATTCTCCCTGGACACTGGTGCGCTGGTTTGATGAGAAAGAGCCTGATCCCCACAGACGTGAGCGTGATGCCCCTGAAGTGCAGCTGCCATCAGGCTGCTCCATCGCCCGTGACCAGGACGGGAACTGGGTTGTGCTCCTCTCGTCGAAATACATGGTCAGCTCACTGCTAGAGCGCAACGAACACCTCATCTTCCGCGAGCACGCGCAGAGACAAGATTAGCGAGTGGAGTAGGGGGGGTGAATGGCCGCTTTGTGGCAGTTGAAGTTGGAAGCTTAAGTTTAAGTTAACCGCTTCGGGACAGTTCTTAGGCCCAGTTTATTGCTCTGTATCCTCAGGCTGATCTATCGTGAGGCCTGTCTGCTCAGCATACCATAAGAGAGCTTTCACTTCTCCGTTCTGCATGGTGTAATCAATAAACTGTTGGATGAGCTCGATGTTTAGTTGCGCTTCCCACCGGGCAAGGGCTGCGGGAGAGCGGGGCTCGGTTGGATCAGGGAATATTTTCTCAGTTACTATTGTGCTCATCCTTATTTCCTTTCTGTCCCTGAGGAGATCCGCTCTTGCCTCTGCCACAGTCATGTCTTGGAAATGTGAGGGGGCATCGTCATCGAGTCCCTTTAAACTGTTTGATGCTATAGCTATGGCCATTAATTCATCAGCAACAAGAGGTGACTTGTTTACATGCCTCATGTTGTATTCCACGTTCGCGGACAGAGAACGAAGCTCGAGAGCATCTTCCGCCGAGAGGGTTTCTAAAAGCGGGGCATAATGCTTTGTGAATAGTGGAACTATTCCCCAAACTGGCCGAATTGACAAGCTTTCTAGCCCAAGTATCTTTGCAGCCAGAGGCGGGGAGCCAGCCGCTTTGAAGGCATTTTCTAGAGCTTCGTAAGTCTGCTCTCTATAAAGCTTGAAGTCAGAGAGTTGCTCTGACTTGCGCATCATGTCGATAGATCCCTGTATATCTCCCGAGCGGGCCAATTCGTGGGCGTAAATGTAGGTCGCCATC
This sequence comes from Verrucomicrobiaceae bacterium, assembly GCA_009937455.1. Classification (GTDB taxonomy): domain Bacteria; phylum Verrucomicrobiota; class Verrucomicrobiia; order Verrucomicrobiales; family Akkermansiaceae; genus Oceaniferula. The sequence goes on from JAACFN010000155.1 coordinate 3,529, forward strand.
GAGTTATTAGGATCATTGCTTAGGAGGCGTTGGCTCAGCTCCAGGCGCTCAGCATCGGAGAAACCGCTTTCGCAGCTGCCCTCCATCAAGAGCTGGGGGTTGTCAGGGTCAGTAGCAATCGCTTTACGAAGCATGTCGGTATCCTCTTTGATCAAATACACGGCAAACAGAGCCTGAGCATAGGCGCGGGGATCTCCTTCATTGTCGCGTAACCATTGGCCAAGCTTCCCAGCTGGGGACTCATCCGGTCTATTCGAACTTGACGTTAATCTACGGTCACGCTCGGAGCGTTCAGTGCCAAGTAGGCGCTGAGCAGAGCGAGCCTCATCGGAGAGACTTTCTGCCGCCCCGGAGTGACTGTTGCCTTGCTCAGTAAACCACCACGTTAATGCGAGAACGCCAACAATGGCTATGGACAAGTAAGTGATGGAGAACTTCATAACGTGGAGTGCTTGATGAGGGGCCAAGTATTAACAGTAATGGCTTAAGAATGAATCGGCGGAGTAATGATTTGACGTTAACGGTCTTTCAACTGCGTATCTTTTTATCGTCGCATTTACTGTGCGCCAGTCATTGGCTTGCTTTGATGTAGTCTTGATCCTCTTCCGAGAGGAGTTGAATTTTGAATTTCCTCATGCGGCCATTTGATTTGCGAATGCTGACGAGCTCTGTTTTGGGATTGTAGGAGATCAGGGTGCCTTCGAAATTTTCCGTACCGGTTGCGTTGTGAAAGGTGCGTTTTTTGTGAACGACTGATTTGCTTTCATTTTTATCAGCGAGCAGTTCGATCATATTCCTTGCAGCGGTGGCTCCGATGCGGCCATACCAGATGCCGCTGCCGAAGTAGTGATAGGGGCGATCCGAGCCCGTTTTCTTCCACTCCTCTTGGTTTTCCTTCCAGGTGGGGAAAAGTTCCTCGGCGGCCTTGTCGACGAGTTCGCCAGTAGGGAAGGCCTTGACCTTGTCGATGTTGTTCATTGCCATTTGGGCGTCGAGGACGGTCTTATTGGTTCCCGATGCGGGCGCTGATCCGTGAGTGCCGATGCCACAAATGACGAAGGGAAGATCAGGTTTCCCCAATTCATTACGGACGTCGTTGATGAAGTGCTTCATGTTGTCTTCATACTGACCGGGAGAATCGCCGAATTTGTCATTGAATCCCTGGAACCAGACAAAGCCTTCTATTTCGAAATCGGCGCCGCTTAATTCGCGGAAGTGCTTTTTGTAGTTCTCCTTCATGTCGGTAAATTCCGTCATCATGTTTTTGTAGGATTCGCCGAATGGTTTTCCGTCGCCGGGGTCACCGGCACTGGGGGGACGGAAATTGTGCGAGAGGGAATGTCCGCCCCAAGCCGTTTTGATGAGGACCACGGGGTCATCGAAATGCTCGCCCATCGCGTGGCCGAATTCGAGTTCGATCCCAGTGCAGCCACTCGATCCAAAGCCGGTAGTCAGCGGGCCTTTACGACCGAGGAATTTGATGAAGACATCGTCTCTTACGATCCACTTGTCGCCGTCTCGTAAATG
>JAACFN010000012.1 GCA_009937455.1 Verrucomicrobiaceae bacterium
GATGATCGAAACGGCCGCCTACTCTACTCCACTGCTTACGCTCATGATGCTCGCCGACAACCTGTCATCGGCCACATGGAGCTCTTTAACCAGCTCAGCCATGATGATATGGTGAACTATCACAAAGAACGCTACACCACTGAAAATTCATTCCTCAGCATCTCCGGCGACTTCAAGAAAGAAGACATGCTCTCCTTTCTCGAGCAAATCACTAACGAAATCCCCCGCAGCTTTACGCATCCAGTCACCGTCTACATAGAGCCTAAACAACAAGGCTTGCGCAGCCGCAGAAAGACCTTCGCCATCCCAGCGAGCAAACTCACTCTCGCTTGGCAAGTACCGGCGATGGATCACCCAGATACCCCTGCGCTCGATCTTCTTGCTATCATCCTGGGAACGGGGCGCTCCAGCCGTTTATACCAAAACGTTCGTGAGGAAACTGATCTGTGTCACCACATTGGGGCATGGTGCATGACTGATCCAGAATGCCCTGGAATGTTTGCTGTATCTGCAATCACCGAACACGCCAAAAGAGACGAGCTCCAACAAGCCATTCTCCAAGAAATCGAGTTACTCAAGAGTGAGGATTTATCAAAAGAAATCGCCAAGGCTACCCGCATGGCACTGGTCAGTCAGTTCCGCACCCTCACTACAGCATCTGGCAGAGCCTCGGACCTCGCTTCCAACTGGCATGAAACCCGCAACCTCGATTTCACGCGTGATTACGTCGGCCTGCTACACAAGGTAAGCTGTGAGGACCTCCGCCGCGCCGCGCAGGCTCACCTCACTACTGAAAGGCTTACCCTCACATCACTTGATCCCGAGGAAAGCGAGGAAAAGGACACCCAGTCTGCTATTACTCACCAACGAGGAGAAATCAGAACTCATACCCTCGCCAATGGACTTACTCTGATCACTCAACAAGACACACGCCTACCAACCGTCTCCATGACCATGGCTACCCTCACAGGCCTGCCATCTGAAACTTCTGCCAACAACGGCATTAATAATCTGCTTAGCAAGATTCTCCCCAAAGGCACGGCCACTCGAAGTGCAGAGCAAATCGCGGCCAGCATGGATAGCATGGGAGCAAGCTTTGGAGTAAGCTGCGGCAATAATACCACGCTGAGCTCTGGCTCATGTCTAAGCCCAGACATTGAACCGGTGATGGAAATACTCGCCGACATTATTGCCAACCCGCTACTACCTCAAGATGCCCTCGAGCGTGAACGCGAAGCCATGATTGCCGGACTACGCGAACAGGCAAATGACCCCCTTGCCGTTGCCTTCAAGCAACTGCGCCCCTCCCTCTTCGGACCAACAGGCTATGGGCTCAACAGCTCTGGCACAGAAGAGTCACTTCACCTACTGGATCGCGAGATGCTCGCAGACCATCATCAGAAATACTTCACCGCAAACAACTCGGTCATCGCCATCTTTGGCGACATTGACCCTGACCATGTTCTGCAGTTGGCAAACCAACACTTCGGCTCCCTGCCGAGCGGAGAGCGCCTCAGCCATGCTCAGCAGGAAACCCCCTCTCCCAGCAGTCATGAGCTTCATCTCGACAAGCAACAAGCCGTCTTGGCGGTAGGTTTCACCGGGGCATCAGCTTATGATGACGACAACCTAGCCCTCGAGCTCATTCACGACTACTGCACGGATATGGCGGGTCCTCTTTTCACTAAAATTCGTGAAGAGCTAGGCCTCGCTTACTACGTGTCTGCCACTCAGTTTCATGGCTCCACCACGGGCATGTTTGCATTCTACCTTGGCACCTCACCTGACCAGCTTGAAACCGCCAAAACACATTTATTAGAAGAAATCAAAACCATCGCAACTAACGGCATTCCTGATGAAGTTTTAGAAAGTGTCAAGACCACCTGGCTGGCCTCACATGCTCTCGCAAACCAGAAGCCAAGCTCACTTGCAAGACTCAGCGCCATCGACTGCCTGCTTGGATTCCCGCCCGACCACCACCTACAGGCACCTGACCAGATCCGCGCGCTCAGCACCGCAGACATCAAGGCAGCGGCAGCAAAATACTTCAATACCATCGAGCCCGTCATCGTCAGCGTCAGCCCCTAACTGGAGCAAGCTCTAAGCATAGCTCGAACCTCAAAAAACCAACATACCAAATCTATGTCCAACACACCAAAACCAGACACCCGCTTCAATGACTTTGTCTATCTCCAGGCACAAAATGCCGGGCTTTTCCTGGGTCAACTAACAAACCCGGCAACCGGCGAACAAAGCGTCAATCTAAAGGCCGCCGCCATGGTGCTCGACTCACTGGAAATGCTTGCCGCAAAAACTCAAGGCAACCTAACTCAGGAAGAGACTAGCTTACTTGAAAAAGCTCTCCTCAATATCCGTGCGCTTTATGCCAATGTCGAAGACCTTGGCTAATAAAGCTCCGCTAAAAATCAGACAGCTGCAGCCGAGTAACACAATGAATAGCCTCTGAATAGAGGCGAGTTATTTACCCCCTGCGCCTAAAGGATCGCCGTCCTTTAGAACCGGAAGATCCTGTCGTCTTTCCTGCTGACCTTTCGCCCCCATCGCCTCTTCGTTTTGGCGAGCTTGAGTTCCGTGGCCGTCTGGGCCCGCGAGCTTTGTTGGCAGCCGCTTTTCTTTGTGCGGCAGCTTTCTGCACTTCACTCGCTGTCGGCGCTCGGTTTGGCCACTGCTGAGGCTCGAAACCCTCAAAATCAGACAACTTAATTTTCTTTGAAATTAATTTTTCAATCGCACTAAAAAATGGACGTTCCTCATTACATACCAGCGACACCGCCTCACCTTCTTTTCCGGCTCTGCCAGTCCTGCCAATGCGGTGCACGTAATCCTCAGGAATATTGGGGATCTCATAATTAATCACATGGGGCAATTGAGCGATATCGAGCCCACGTGCGGCAATATCTGTTGCCACCAGAACTCTTATTTTTCCGTCCTTGAATCCCTGCAACGCCTTGGTGCGCGCACCCTGACTTTTATCTCCATGAATAGCGCTGGATTGAATGCCCGATTGATCGAGCCTTTTACTCAGCCTATTGGCTCCGTGTTTGGTCCTAGTAAATACCAGCACCTGTTCCCACTTACCTCCTTTAATAAGCTCAACCGCTAATGCCGCTTTAGACTCTGCATCACATCGATACGCTGTTTGCGCCACAGTCTCCGCAGTCGTATTTTCAGGGCTTACATCAATGGTGATGGGATTGACTAAAAGCTCACGTGTCATCGAGCGTATTTCCTTTGAAAAAGTGGCGGAGAAAAGCAGATTTTGACGTCTTTTGGGCAGCAACTTGACCACTTTCCTGATATCATTAATAAAACCCATATCCAGCATGCGGTCAGCTTCGTCCAGAACCAGCATGTGAACTTCATCAAGCCTGCAAGCTTTTTGCTGACAGAGGTCGAGTAAGCGCCCTGGCGTTGCCACCAGAATATCAACACCATCTCTGAGCTGACGAATTTGGGGGTTTATTTTCACCCCGCCAAACACAACCATGCTTTTAAGCCGTGTATGCACCCCATAGGTCCTGATGCTTTCATGAACCTGAGCGGCCAGCTCTCGTGTTGGAGTCAGAATGAGAGCACGGACAGGACGGTTCCGCCGTGGCTTCTCACTATCCAACTCACTGAGTATTTGGATCATCGGAAGAGTAAAACCGGCAGTTTTACCAGTGCCGGTCTGAGCGGCTGCAATGACATCGCGGCGCTTCAAAACAGCGGGAATAGCGTCTGCTTGAATCGGAGAAGGGGTATCATATCCTTTGTCGGATACAGCACGAACGAGCTCCGCACATAGGCCGAGATCAGAAAAGTTTTTCATAAATAGGGGGTTTAATAATAGATAATATAAGATGGCAGATTATTCATAAGATGCTCACCCACGTGCGAGCAGGAATCAAAAACAAATAACTACTAGTGCACGAGTAAGCTCTCAGAGAGGTCTTGCCGCTAGGTGATTTAAAACGATGTAAATATAGTAATTCGTCCATCAACTGTTGATTTACAACTGTATCTGAACATGACAATCACTGGCCTAGGCGCAGCAAGCTACTTGCAAACTCTCAAAAGTCGAGGCCAAAGGCGAAAGTTTCTGCCCGTTGCCCTTCACCCAAGCCGCTAAAAAAAACTTCATTCTAGGTCATGAATTGAGAGTTTAAGGTTGCGCTATGCCTTTAAATCAAGATGATGTCGCTACTCTCTGCGCAGCATTCAGCAGCGCACGGAGTTATTCTTAATCAACAAAGGAGCATTATTATCGCAGGAAAACCTAAAAGAGGAGGTGGCGGTCGCCGTCGCAACCGACACAACTATGGGCCACGTGTCAAAAAAGACGATGGCCGTGAAGACAAATCTGTCGAGGTTGAGGGCACGATTGCATCTGTGCTTGCAGGCACCATGTTCAAGGTAGCACTACCCAGTGGCCATGAAGTCCTCGCTCACATTTCCGGAAAAATGCGTAAACGATTCATCCGCCTCGTCGTTGGCGATAAGGTCAAAATGGAAATGTCACCCTATGACACCACCAAGGCACGCATCGTTTTCCGGATTGGCTAGTATTCCCGATTGGCTAGTTTTCCGGGTTGGCTAGTATTGCTGCCGAAAACTTCCTTATAGTTTGCTGGTAAATACAGCCAGAGGTATTCTAGTATACCTGTAATGTGGATCTTCGAAACATGGCAACAGGCATTCCTCGCCATTTTGGTGGTGCTGGTTTTCATTTCCTTCACGAGGGAATGGATCTCTGTTGAGCTCACCGCCCTCGCCGCGCTGCTTGCTTGTGTGATAACAGGCATCCTGAGTGTTGACCGGGACGACCCGAGCAACGCACTCAGAGTCTTCTCCCACCCCGCACCGATCACGGTCGCCTGCATGTTCATCCTCAGCGCGAGTCTGGAGAGAACTGGGATTATTGAAGCATTGGGCAATTGGTTTGAAAAAATTGCAGGCGATTCCCCTGTGCGCATGCTGATGGTCATGATGGCCCTCGTTGCCGTGCTTTCTGGCTTCGTCAATAACACACCGGTCGTTGTTGTCTTTATGCCCATCGTGCTCGCCATCTGCCGTAAGCGCGACTTCATCGCCTCCAAATTCCTCATCCCCCTCTCCTACGCCGCCATCGTTGGTGGCACCATGACCATCATTGGAACATCCACCAATCTCATTGCTGTAGGCATTGCCCAAAAACAAGGCATCAACAACTTCAGTATGTTTTCCATCACTCCTTTGGGAATCATCTTTGTCGCCACCACCTTTATCTACATGCTGACCATCGGCAGGAAACTTCTGCCGACCCGACTCACCCTCGCCACCCTCATTCAAAACCAGCATTCCCGGGAGTTCATCACCCATGCCTTTATCCAAAAAGGAGGCGAACTCGACGGTATTAGTTTTGATAACTCTGCCCTCTCCTCCATGAAAAAGGCGCGCGTATTAGAGGTGCTGCGCGAAGACCGCAGGGTCCAGCAACCTCTCAACGAAATCATTTTTCAACCAGGTGATGAGATCGTTTTTAAGGGCGCCCTTGAAGGCATGGTGGGTATCTCAGAGACCGAGGGTATCCATGTCCGAGGCAAAGCTGGCTGGGGACTCGAAGGCCTGCGCACTGAAACTGCCCTACTCATGGAAGGCATCATCGGCCCCGAGTCCACCATGACCGGCAAAAGCCTCAAGGAACTTCAGTTCCGGCAACGCTTTGGTGTTATCATCCTCGCCGTTCACCGCCGCGGCAAATCCCTGCAAGAGCGCTTCGAAGACGAAAAACTCGCCTTTGGTGACACCCTGCTCGTTCAAGGACCCACAGACAAAATTTACGGCCTCTTTCAACGACGGGACTTTATCAACTTGAGCGAACCCGAGGTAAACACACACAGAAAAAGCAAGGCCCCTATCGCCATCGCTGCCCTGCTCTTATTCATGATCTTCGGTGCCCTAGGAGGTCACTTCTTTATTCCTAAAATTCCCATCGTTCAGCTTGCTCTCACCAGTGCACTAATCGTGCTCATCACCCGCTGCTTGCAGCCGCAGGAAGCCTACCGTGCTATCGAGTGGCGGGTCGTCTTCATGATCTTTGGCATGCTCGGTCTAGGCATGGCCATTGATAAATCCGGTCTCGCCCAACTCATCGCTGGCGGCATGACCGAGGGCCTCGGCATTGAAAGTCCGTGGATCATGCTCTCACTCATTTACCTGCTTGCAGCTGTGTTGACAGAAATCGTATCCAACAACGCCGTAGCTGTTCTGCTCACACCCCTCGCCATCATCATTGCCCAATCCCTTGGTGTTGACCCCGTCCCCTTTATCATCGCCGTCATGTTTGGCTCCTCCGCCAGCTTCTCCACCCCGATCGGCTATCAGACTAATACTTTCGTTTACAGTGCTGGAGGCTACAAGTTCGGCGACTTCTTCCGTGCCGGCTTCCCCCTTGCCGTCATCCTCTGGCTGGTAGCCACCTTCCTGATCCCCGTGCTCTGGCCGTTCTAGGAATGGGGGTGCCCTGACCGGCGCCATTCTCCGATACCCCTGGCACAGGTCGCAAGTCAGAAGTCACAAGTCGCAGATCCCATAGAAGCCCCTAGACTAGAACCCCCAAAACGCTCACTGCTAAAAATTTCCTTGGCACGGTAAGTCAATGGACTAGATTTTTAGACTACTCTATCTCCGATTCCCAACACAATGCTCTCAGCGGCCTCGCTCCAAAAGCAACTCTTCGCAGGGAAGTAACAAGAGACAGATCGCGTGTTATAAGAAAAAGATTACACAAGGATTACCATGACTAAAAAAAAGGCTGAACCAACCGAAGAAAACGCGTCAACAGAAGAAACCGCTTCAACAGAAGTTCGCGACAAAGACTTCGTTGAGCTTCTAACCGAAAAGTTATCTTGGCAAACCATCCGTGACGTCATGACCTATGACGTGAATCGCCCATTGAGGAAAAAAACCACGGGGGATTTAGCAGACCTAGCGCTGCAACGTAACTGGATTACTCGTGAGCAATATGACCAGCTGCGTAGTTCAGAGGAAGATGTGACTGAATCACTAGGTCAAAGCATGATGGAGCGTGGTCTCATTACGCCGGAACAGCTCACTAAAGCTAAAGCGGTCATGGAGCGAACTGGGCAGCCGCTATGGCGCACCCTGCTCCAATTAAAAATGACCCTACCGGCAGACGTCGTTCAATTTCTGAAATCCGACATTGAGCTGCCGTTTGGCAAGCGCCCTCGTCCTGTGCTTTGCCGCTATCTGGTAGATGAAGGTTTATGTAGTGAGGAGCAACTCGATGAGGCCTGGCATGAAGCAAAGGCCCAGAAAATCGAATTTGGCCGCTATCTGAAAGAAAATGGCATGGTAACCGATGAGGTGCTCGAGCGAGGCTCGGCAATGGAGTTGGGGCTTCCCTTTGACGATTTGGCGGACGTTGATGAAATATCGACCCACCTGCTGCGCATGATTCCCAGTGGGGTTTTGCTGCGCTTCACGGCCCTCCCATATAAAATCGAAGGAGGTCAACTTTTTGTGGCATTTTCGGATGCCCGCCACGTTGAAGAAATGACCAAGCTGGGCCTCATGCTCAAAATGCCGATGCAGCCGGTCCTAGCACCGCGTGCCCGTCTACAAGAGCTTCTCGATCGCTTAGTTTCCGACGATACCTTTAAAAACGCCTTCATTCAAGGCACCCTAGCAGAAGAGGACGAATCTCCCGCGGCTAATATGCTAACCGTTATCCTACGGGGATTGCTCAATGCTGGAGGCAGCGATATCCATATCGAGCCATCTCTGGATTCTGCCCGCGTTCGCTATCGCGTTGACGGCATCCTGCACGATTTTTTAACACTCGATTCTGACATGGCACGGCGTGTTTCCGCCCGCATCAAGGGGCTCGCAGGAATGGAAATCGAGCAGCGCTTCGTACCCCAGGACGGCCACCTGAATCTTCGCATTGACGATGCCGATCGGAATTTCCGAGTTGCCACCATTCCCTCGATCCATGGCGAAACCATAGCCTTGCGCTTGGTTCAAAGCGAGATGGCGTTTTCCAACTTTGAGCAACTGGGCATGACGGAAAACCAGCGTCACATCATGACAGAGATGCTCAATTCGCCAAATGGCCTCGTCCTGACTGCAGGTCCTGTGGGCTGCGGTAAAACCACCACTCTCTATTCATGTCTGAATTGCCTAGACTGCTTTAATCAGAACATCATGACCATCGAAGACCCCGTTGAATTTGAACTCACCGGCGTCACCCAGGTTCAGGTGCAAAACAAGCGTGGCCTGACCTTTGGCAAAGGCGTCCGCGCCCTCTTGCGTCAAGATGCCGACACCCTCATGATCGGCGAGATACGCGACGAAGAAACGGCCCAGATCGCTATTCGCGCCGCCCTCAGCGGCACCCTTGTACTCTCCACCATCCACGCAAACTCCGCCACCGCCGCCGTCGCTTCATTGATGCAACTTGGCGTCACCGGTTTTTCTGCCGGCAACGCCCTGACCGGCGTAGTCTTTCAGCGCTTAGTCCATCGCATCTGCGAGAATTGTCGTGAGCCCTACGAAGCAGATGCCATGGAACGCAAAGAATTGGAAATTGAAGGCGACGCCCCTCTCACACTCTACCGCAGCCACGGTTGCGCCTCCTGTTTTAGGACGGGTTACCACGGCCGAATCGGCGTCTATGAAATGGTCAAGGTTGACGAAGCAATGCGCCAAGTCATCTTTTCACGCCCCACCCACAGCCAACTCCAAGCTGCGGCGACCAAGGCTGGCATGGTCCCGATCAAGTCACACGTGCGTGACCTCATCATCTCCGGAGATATCAGCTTCAAGGAAATGCTGCACTTCATTTAACGAGAAACACCCAAGGCGTGGTATTTAACCACGGTCGTTTTGTCACGCCAAGGGTCAGGAATTGCAGTAGCAGGCAACCACATCTGCTCATAATTTAAGTGAAACAATACAACCATGATATTTAGAAAAATTTTAATTCCTTTGATTCTACTCGGCATCTTATTAGCCGCCACAATTTATTGGAAACAGGAGGATTCGGCCGGCCGTGGAAACCCGGCAGGCACCTTTTTACATTACTCCGCTGGCTCGAAGTCACGGCCCGCTCATACCGATTCAAAGCCGGGACCAAAAACAGAGATGCTAAAAGCCGAGAATGCCCAACTGCGCAAACAACACCAAGCCATGAGTGCCCAACTGGCCCGTACTCAGTCCCAACTAAAACGGCTGCAGAAAGCAAAACAGGCCCAGCAGGATATTCGGTCACAGCCCGAAACCCAGCAGATCCTAAGCACGATGGATCTGGAAGTTACGCGGCAGGATAACCACCTTGTGATATACGACAAACAAGGCCAGGAGCTCTTTGGATTCGATTTAGAAAACAAGCGGCTATCTTACGAAGGTGGCATGCATCTCTTTCCCCTGAAGACGGTTATATTTGATGTCCCAGAATCGGTCCGCGATCTCAAATCTATCGAGGGAAAAGAGCGAGCTACACTCACCTTTGAGAATACCCGTGAAGATGACGTGCACATTTTCTGGATGGACTATAAGGGCCAGCCCAAGCATTACCGCACCCTGAGCCCTGGCATGAAACACACTCAAGAAACCTTCGTCACCCATCCCTGGATCTTTGCGGACAGTAAAGGTAACATTCACAGCCAGGTAGAACCCATTCTCATCGACCAGAACGAAAGCATTACTATCCCTGAGTAAACTGTCTGTATTGCAAACAAGCTCTTATCTCCTCAACCAAGTAATCGGAGACATTTCAGAGAGACGCGGAAAAAAGCAAATTGCCAGTAGTTACCGCCACTCGTGCTTAGGATAACGCCCCGCTAGATCCTTTTTCATCTGTGGGTAACCACGCTCCCAAAAACCCTTCAAGTCCCCCGTTACCTGCCAAGGCCTCTGGTTAGGCGCCAGAATATGCACCAATAGCTTTGCCTTACCTTGAGCTATCTCTGGAAGCTCATCCACATCATAGAGAAACTGCATCTTCATGGCGATCCACGGGTCTCCGTCGGCCGAGTATCTAACCTTGGCCTTCTTGCCGTTACTCAAGCTAACTTCTAATGGTGCATAGGCATCCAGCACCGCCTGCTGGCCTTGTGATAACCATCTAGTTAGCACCGGCATCACCTCGCGATTCTTGATATCCTTATAGGACTTTGCCCCCTGGCACACCTCCTCTAACACCATCAGCTTGTCGTCCTCATCAAAGCCTGGAAGCTCCATCTCTGGCATCCACTTCGCCAAGCTAACAAGACGGCCAATCCAGCGCTCCACACCTTGATCCCAATGTTTGAGCTTGAGCTCACCACTGGCAACACGCTCTGCTAGCAATCTTGCCGCCTGATCCCGAGGTGGCTCACCTCCTTCCTTGGATTCCAGCACAAGATCTCGGAAGCGCAGCTCACGTTTGTTGATTACCCTGCGAGATACAGGATCATAACTAGCACCATCATGCTCATGAAAATCACTCGGAAAAAACTCACGCAAATCATCCAGCGACACCTCAGCACAGCGGTTTAGATAAACGGTCACCTCCTTGCCCTCCACCTCGGTCATCTCCGTGGCAACAAACGCCTGCGCCTGCTTCACCGCGCTTGCCGCATCCAGATTACCTCGTCTGCCACCCACCACACGGCACGCCAAGGTTGCCTCCCCCAGCCGGACTGCTAGCCGGTCACTGAATGCCGCCAACATCACCTGCCCGACTTGTTCTTTACGAAGGTCAAAATCCACATCTCCCCAATCCAGTCCCATCCTCACTGCCGTGCGCTCTAGTTGCTCCAAGGACTTAGAAACTTCACGCGCGCCCCGCGCCAAGATCCCTGAGTCGGCACAGCGCCTCACATCAAAACGCATATCACTGGCAAACTGATAAGCCCGCCACTCGGCAACAAAATCCGTACCATCCTCTGGCTCCCTGAATTCACAATCCCCCGCCCCCCTGCGCCTCACTAGCACCCCCTCACCCTGAACCGCCGCCGCGATGAAGCCCGCCTCCGCCACACAGCCGAGCTCTTGAGCTTTCAATAACAAACATGCATACCTCGGGTGCAGTGGAAATTTCGCCATCGCTTTACCGCGCTCCGTGATTAGGCCTAATTCATCGACAGCCCCAAGCTCAAAAAGCAACTCCTCCGCCATGGCCAAGCCTTTCTCATCCGGTCTGTCTAACCAGCGGAAAGCTTGCACATCCTCAACCCCCACGGATTTCAGAGAAAGCGCCACCTCGGCAAGATCCACACGTAGGATCTCAGGCAAGTCAAAGGCATTCCTTCGTCCCTGATCCGCCTCACCCCATAGCCTGATACAACGTCCCGGTGCTGTTCGGCCGGCACGCCCCGCACGCTGATCCGCCGATGCACGTGAAATCTTTGCAATCATCAAGGTATCAATCCCTCGCACTACATCGTAATGGGCCACCCTCGCCAAACCTGAGTCAATCACCGTGCGCACCCCATCAATGGTGAGAGAAGTCTCGGCAACATTGGTCGAAACAATAATCCGTGGCCTACCACCTTGTTGAGCAGGTGCCACTGCAGCATCCTGTAGCTTGGGAGACAATCCACTATAAAGAGGACACACATCCCACCCACGTGACCAACTGGCACGCTCAATGACTTCCACCGTCCGGCGAATCTCATGCACCCCAGGTAAAAAAACCAGCACATGCCCGACATCATCGCGCGCCACATTGTCCCTCACTGCCTCTGCCACCCGGTCCCATATCTTCACCTCCTGCCTTGCCCCTCGGCCTCCCGCTGGTGGAGGACCAGCTCCTCGATAGCTAATATCGACAGGAAACGTGCGCCCCTCTGCCTCAAGAATGTCACATGGCTCGAGATAATCCTTCAAGCCTGCCACCTCTAGAGTAGCTGACATCACAATGAGTTTTAAATCCGGCCTCGCACCCTCTTGTAAATTTAAACACCGAGCCAGTGCCACATCACTGGCAATCCTGCGCTCATGAAACTCATCAAACACCACCGCCCCCACATTCGGCAAACCAGGGTCATCCTGCAGCCAGCGTTGTAAGACCCCGTCGGTGACATACACAATCCGTGTATCGGCTCCCATGCAGTTCTCAAACCGAACTACGTGACCCACCTCCGTACCATGCCTCACCCCACGTAACTTCGCCACATGCCGCGCCAACATCCGTGCCGCAATCCGCCTCGGCTGCACCACCACGATCATGCCCTCTACTCCGCCATCCAATAACATCGGCGGCACACAGGTTGATTTTCCCGAACCCGTAGGAGCGCGTAACAACAACCTGCCGCTCGTATGCACAGAATCGAGCAAGGACTCCCTTAAGTGGTGAACAGGTAATTTCATGCCTATCCTTTTTTGTAGTATCTCCGATAAGAACTGGGAGACATTCCCATTTCCTTGCTGAAAGCCCGACTAAAATTGGCCAGTTCACCGTAGCCCAAGCTGGCGGCTATCTCACTGACCTGCATGCCTGTATTGATTAATCGGTCACAGGCAGCAGACATCTTTGCCTGCATGATGAACCTCCTCGGCGTTGTGTTCATATGCTTTCTAAACAATCGCTCAAGCGTGCTGATGGAAACCGCCGCTCGATTGGCGACATCTGATATATCGATACCCTCGTCCAACCGTTCGTAAATATTGGCAACAATCACCGCTAGTTTGTGATGCCGCGTCGGCAGAGGAAGTCCCTCGTCATGCCCCATGCGTCTGGAGATGCCAGCGGTGCCTACACATTGTTCATCTATATTGAGCAGCGGTATTTTACTCGTCGATCGCCACTCCACGCCGCCCAACCTTGTCGGTGTTAGCTCTGAAGCACTCCACAAGGCCTGCCCCGATAAGATGACTCTCTGGTCGTCTGCCTGATACTTCACCGCCAGCTCGTGGGGGAAAACATCCTCATCTTTACATCCTATCAAGTCAGCAGAATCACGCATCGCCACCTCGTAACAAAACGCGTTGTTGACGAACATGAATCTCCCATGCAAGTCCTTCATCCAGAATATGACACCTGGCAACGCCTGAAACAGCGCCGTTGCTATCTGCCCCGGCAACAATGATGACATAAAACTATCAATATCAGCACTTTGAATATCTTTCACCCCCCTATTCTGAGCGTCCAAGAGATATTTACAATGACGAAAAATGACAAATAATTGACGACTAGCCCTATAGACATCTTGCGCATCCTATACATAATACCCATCATCTTTAATGGCCGAGCTGACCAGCTCATTAAAAAACCCTCTCTTACAACTACTCCCCCACAACTAATTACCAACAACTAGGAACAACAAACGAACACGACCATGTCTGAATACTTCCCAACCATACCTACCTTCCAATACGAAGGCCCCGGCTCAACAAACCCCTTTGCCTTCCGCCACTACAATGCCGACGAAGTCATTGGCGGTAAAACCATGAGCGAGCACCTCCGTTTCGGCGCCGCCTACTGGCACGTCATGCGCAACGAACTCGGTGACCCCTTTGGCGCCGGCACGGCACTAATGCCCTGGGATGATGGTTCGGAATCCCTGCAAAATGCGCTCAATCGCATTCCTGTTTTCTTTGAGTTCCTCGAGAAAAGCCAAATCGATTACTACTGCTTCCACGACCGGGACATCTCCCCCGAGGGAGCCACACTAGCTGAAACACACAAGAACCTCGACCGCATCGTTGAAGAACTCGAGAAATTCCAGAAGGAAACTGGCAAGAAACTCCTCTGGGGAACAGCCTGCTTGTTCAGCCACCCACGCTATGCTCAGGGAGCAGCCACCTCACCTCAAGCAGACGTGTTTGCCTACGGTGCCAGCCAGATCAAGCATGCGCTCGAGGCCACCCATCGCCTCGGAGGCGAAGGCTACACCTTCTGGGGAGGACGTGAAGGCTACGCCACCCTACTCAATACCGACATGAAGCGTGAACTCGACCACCTTGCTGCCATGCTTCACCTTGCCGTCGATCACGCCAAGAAGATAGGCTACACTGGCCAATTCTATATCGAGCCCAAGCCACGTGAACCGTCCACCCACCAGTATGACTCGGATTCCGCAGCCTGCCTCAATTTCCTGCGTGAGTATGACCTGCTCGATCACTTTAAGCTCAACATCGAGACCAACCACGCCACGCTTGCGGGTCACACCATGGAGCATGAGCTCGATGTTGCCATCGGCGCTAATGCACTCGGCTCCATCGATGCCAACCGTGGTGACGAGCTCATCGGATGGGATACCGACCAGTTCCCAACCAACGTCTACGACACCACCCAGGTCATGCTCCGCGTGCTCGGCATGGGCGGATTCACCACTGGCGGCCTCAACTTTGACGCCAAGCGCCGTCGTGAGTCTCACGAGCCCGAGGATCTGTTCCACGCCCACATCGGCGGCATGGATGCCTTTGCCCGTGGACTCAAAATCGCCCACAAAATCGCTGAAGACGGCCGTATGAATGCCTTCATCAGCGATCGCTACGCATCCTACGATTCTGGCATTGGTGCTCAGATCGAGGCCGGCTCTACCAGTCTCGATGCCCTGGATGCTCACGCCCAGAGCATTACAGCTCCGCAGCTACCAAGTGGCCGCCAAGAAATGCTAGAAAATATTATCAATGATTATCTGGTATAATCATTTCTATCTTGTAAAAACCCAGATCGCTCAAGCGATCAAACAAACAGATAAACTTATATATGAGTATTAATAAAAACGAAATTCACAAAAAACGTCTCTTGTGGGCGGGCTTTGTAGCTATTCTAGCCGCTGGTGTCGGCTTTGGTATCCGTGGTGGCATATTTGCCAACTGGGCTGCTGATTTTGGATTCAGTGGAGCCCAGCTGGGCGCCATTGGCGGAGTCGGCTTCACCGGTTTTTGCTTCGGCATCATGATTGGCGGGGTTGTGGTGGATAAGATTGGCTATGGCAAACTTGTCATGGCAGCATTCCTTTTCCATATTATTTCCGCCTTCATCACCTTCGGGGCTACTCAAGGTCAAGATGCGGATACTGCCTATCAATTCCTCTTCTGGGGCATGTTCGTCTTTGCCTTAGCAAACGGAACCCTTGAAGCTGTCGCCAACCCATTGGTTGCTACACTCTTCCCTGAAAACCGTAACCACTACCTCAACATCCTGCACGCATCATGGCCACTCGGTATGATCCTTGGAGGTATGGTTGGTTGGTTCCTCGGTGGTGACGGTGGCTGGGGATGGAAAGGCCAGCTGGCACTCTACCTCGTTCCTACACTCGTATACGGAGTGATGTTCTTAGGTCAAAAATTCCCTCAGTCTGAAGCCTCTGCAAAGGGACTCAAATTCGGAGAGATGCTCAAGGACGTTGGCATTCTTGGAGGCCTCGTTGTCTCCTTCATGCTTTATCTTTTCTTCCAAGGCACACTGGCTCCATTCTTTGAAGCTGGCTCAGGGGCTCCACGCATGATCTCCTTGGCTATTGGCCTTGCCACCCTATTGGCAATCGGTGCCATGACCAAGTTCTCTATCGGTCACTGGTTGATTTTCGTCTTGTTCATCACACACGCACTTGTTGGAGCCGTCGAACTCGGCACCGATGGATGGATCCAAAATATCACTGGAGCTATCCTGAGTGAGCAGGAAGGCAAGATGCTCTTCGTGTTCACCTCACTGGTGATGTTCCTACTTCGATTCTGCGCTCACTTTATTGAGAAGAAAGCAGGACTCAACCCTATCAGCCTGCTCTTTATTTGCGCTGTCTTAGGTTGTATTGGTCTCAATCTCGTATCTGCAGTCACAGCCTTCGGCCCTGCCCTTGGTGCGCTTCTTGTATACGCTATTGGTAAGACATTCTTCTGGCCTACCATGCTCGCTATAGTTGGAGACCGCTTCCCAGCCACTGGTGCTGTAGCGATGAGTCTTATGGGTGGCATCGGCATGATGTCGGCAGGACTTATCGGATCCCCCGGCCTCGGCTACTTCAAGGATCGCTATGCATCCGAAGAGCTCAACAAAGCTGATACGGCGCTCCACGCTGAGTGGAAAGATTCTGAGAAGCAAAGTAGCTTCCTTATGTTTGACGCTGTTGATCCAATCGATGCAAAACGTCTCGAAGAAGCCAAAGACACAGCTGTGGATGAGCGCACAGAAGCTCAAGCAACTGTTGTCGCCGCAGACATCGAGGGCAACCGCCGCACCTTGAAGGTGGACTCGTTGATTCCCGGAGCAATGGCAGTGATCTACTTATTTCTGATCTTCTACTTCAGAGCTAAGGGCGGTTACAAACCCGTTGAGCTTGCCGATAGCAATGCGAAAAGACCCATTGCACAAGCTGATGAATTCTAAGCTGCAGTTTATTCAGCTCAAATAAAATCAATCAACGCCTTCCCTGTTCAACCAGGGAAGGCGTTTCTCCCATTACACGGTCCCAACAACTGATCCCAATCCCCGATCGATAACATGTTCCTCGGACTTGATTGTTCTACACAGAGCCT
>JAACFN010000156.1 GCA_009937455.1 Verrucomicrobiaceae bacterium
GGCAGACTGCCGCCACAGGTTTTCCTGCAGCGATAAAATCTTCAATCAGAGCAATCGAGTCGGCGTCATTGTATAAGTCCCAGAGTGGGCCGTGGCCACCAGGATAAAAGACAGCATCAAAATCCTCCGCTTTTACTTCTGCCAACTTGATGGTGTTGGCTAATTCCTGCTGTGCTTCTTGATCGTTGGCAAAGCGACGGGTGTCGTCTGTTTGAAAATCTGGTGCATCACTCTTAGCATCAAGCGGCGGCTGCCCACCACGTGGCGACGCCAAGATCAGTGAGACCCCTGCATCCTTGAGCTGGTAATACGGGCAGGCAAATTCCTCCAACCAAAAACCCGTCTTCTCGCCGGTGTCTCCGAGCTGATCATGTGATGTGATAACAATAAGTACTTTCATAGGTGGATCGGAATCTAGACTCGGCATGGGTGATTTGTCAGCTTATTCATCGCATTGTAGCTAATGAAGTTCTCTGATGCGGATATTGCGGAAGGAGACGTCCATCCTCTGGCCGCCGTGAAGCTGTAGTCATTTTTAAGTTCTGCCGTCTTTACACCATTGAGAAAAACAATGACATCTCGGCCTTGTGCCCGCACCCTCATCTCATTCCATTGACCTGGCTTAAACGCCTTGCTTGTGCGATCTGGTTTGACCACCCATGTCCTACCTCCTGTTTCATACAATCCCCCCGGGTGCTTGCCGCTAGCATCAATTTCTGCCTGGAAGCCTTTCATTTTTGATGCCCTCTTATCATACTTAGAACGAAAATAGAGCCCACTATTCCCCGCTATTGCCTTATATTCGATCGTGATTTCAAAGTCCCTATATGACTTCTCAGAAACCAACATGCCATGACGCTTCTCTGATGCCCGAGAGGTGCCTCTGATGACCCCGTCTTCGATCTTCCATTGCCCCGCGGGAAGCACTGACCATCCACTGAGGTCTTTGCCGTTGAAGAGAGATTCAAGCGGTGCCGGGTCCTTACTGTGAACACTGGCGATGCAAAGCCATAGAGCAATGCATCCATGAATGGGTGTTTTTATAGATCTCATTTTTCTGGGTTCTCTTTCGGAGGCCATGAGAGCTTGAGTTCATACTTGGGTGTCTTCAAGTCCTCGGCTTGATAGACGGTGATAGTTTCTGGGCTGAAATCGATCTGATACCAATGATGCCCTTCATTTTGCATGCCCTTGAGATTCAAATGATGACGGCCACTGATCTTTGCATACCCTCCACTATGATTGTGTCCATTTAACCACATCACCACATTGGGAAACGTGTTGAGCAGCGTTGTCATTTCTGCTGCGTTAAAAAGAGTATGCCCGTCGTAAGGTTTGTGCATCGGATAGTGGCACATAATAACAGTCGGCTGCTGCTTCGTCAGCGAGTCAGCGAGTATGCCCTTCAACCAATCCATTTGTTTGGTTGAAATTCCAGCACTCCAGATCCCCCTTGCAGGACCCTTAAGGGCATCGTAGTGGGCCTTGGCTTTTGTGTATTCCTCGCTATCGATATCGTGATTGAGATAGCTCATGTCTCCATCGAGCACGATGAATCGATACCCCTTGTGAGAAAACTCATAGTAGGCTTTGTCCTTAAAACCAAATGCACGGTAGACACTGGCAGGCTTTGAGAGTCCATCCGCATCCTTGTAGGGAACGTAATAATCATGATTTCCCAAGACCTTATAATTGGGAACCTTGAGCGTGTTCCATGCTGCCAGGATCGCGCGCGTATTCTTCCATTCTTTTGGTGTTGTTTCCACCGTTTGCTTAGGAAATTTACTGTAGTCGATGTCATCCCAATCGATGATATCTCCAAGTACTACCCCCCAGTCTAGGTCCCTCTTGTTCCAGTGCGAGATTGCGTTTTTGATACGCGCAACTCCTTCCCTTGGCTCACGCCCACCACGGGGGTTAGCATCCGCGTATTGAATATCAGCAACCGCTGCGATAGAAAATGATCCTATTTCGCCGCTCTGCTGCTCGGCGATAACGGCCGAAGACAAAAAAGATCCGAGGATCAGAAAACGGCTTACTAAGGGCAATTGTTTTAACATGATATAATTACTTTGGGTTAGGTCAGCTTTTATCATCATCTTTGATATACCTTATGCAATGAATAAAAAGATTAAGGCATCAACAAACATCGATTTAACAAGCTCTGGAGCTGCCCAAGACTAAGACCAAGACTAAAAGCAAGACCAAGACCGGGATCATCAGTCAGCATCAGGCGGTAGTCTATGCGCTGTGCGCTTCTCTAATTGCTTTTTATATTTTTCAGCCAACAAAGTTTCTCCCGCTAGGCTGCTTGCTGATATTATTCCCAGATAAGCTTCTGTCTCTGCTGGGTAATAATGAATAATCTTTGCATATTCCTGGATCGCGTCCTCGTAACGCTCAAGCTCAATGTATCTGCGTGCCAAGGCGTAGGTCAACGCCGGCTTGCTGAACTTATGATCTGGGAATATAAATGCCACAATACGACCACTCAGATAATGGCAAGTCGGCTTCACCGTCTCGGGGATCAGCAATAGAATGGCCGCAATCAAGCAGCCCAAAGAAAAAATAACATATGGCGCGGCCCCAAACGACTCCATCTTGAATGCTGCCCTCATTGATAGCATGAAGACAACAAATGCTGATGCAGATAAAAACCATCGGAAGACGGCTAATTTATTTTTGGCTCGAATACGCATGATTACGGAAAGTGACCATTAACAGCTTAGCACAATATATCGAATTCCAGCTTTTTACCAACCTACATATTCACTAGGCTAAACACATGAGCATCACAGCTTTCGTAACTGCATTGAGAACTCTCATTTCCTTTTGCTTCGTGATTTTTGCCGCTCAGACAAATGCGCAAACAAAATGGAAAAAGCACATCATTATGGAACAAGGTCACTGCAACTCAGCACTTGCTATCGATGTCAACAAGGACGGTAAACAGGACGTCATTGCCAGCTTTAATGGTAAAGTGAGCTTGTTCATCGCGCCTGACTGGAAGCAGGAGATTCTCTTGTATCAATTTGAAAACGCAGCAGCTGGTTGTATTCACAGCACCACCATCGATGTTGATAATGACGGGGATCTTGATTGGGCAGGATCATTAGCGCACAATCACCCCTTCTGGCTGGAAAACCCTGGACCGTCTGACTTTGCCAAAGGCCCATGGGTAAAACGTATTATCGATCCAGAGATCACCGGCATCCATTGTCTAATCACCTCAGATATAGATAACGACGGCAAGCAGGACCTCGTGATTAATAATTTTCTTCCTGACGAAGGCATCGCGGACTCGATGGCCTGGTTCAGCGTGCCAGACAATGTTCATGCCGCAGAAAAGTGGCACCGCTATATCTTTGCCGATGGTGATGCCCGAGGTGGCAGTCACTATATGAGTGCAGCTGATATTGATGGCGACGGCTGGAAAGAAATCGCTGTCGGCGCGAAAGGCAAGCCCTTCGACGATGGTGACTGGTTCGCGTTCTGGAAAAACCCTGGTAAGGAAGATGTCAAAGGAGCGTGGAAGAAAACCATCTTAGCGGAAAATCAAAAAGCTGCGACCAACATCCTAGCCGCAGATGTTAATGGCGATGGGAAAGTCGACTGGGTCGCTAGTCGTGGGCATGGCACCGGAGTTTTATGGTTTGAAAACCCGAGCTGGAAAATTCACGAAATCGATCAGGAAATCAAACAACCTCACAGCCTTACTGTTGCTGACCATGACCAAGACGGCGACATTGACATCGCAAGCTGCGGCTTCGAGAGTGAGTGGGTGCGCTGGTATGAAAATGATGGCCAAGGAAACTTCACCGTTCACACCCTTGACGAAGCTCAACAAAGCTATGACTTACGATCAATTGACATGGATGGCGATGGTGACGTCGACTTATTGAATGCCGGGCGCGGCTCCAAGAACGTCGTCTGGTATGAGAATTTACTCAAGTAGGCCTGTTGCATTACAACTAACTAACCAGCGTCACTCGTCCTTTTCTGCGTTTTGGTTTTGAGCGGGTAGTAATACAAAACTTCCTCGAGCAGCTTGAGGCGAGTAGACGACCGGGCCCTTCGCCTCCACCGTATTCTCGTCTTCTTTTTTTATGCGCAGGTATGCCTTATACATCTGCCCTTCTTTTACTGTAATAGGATAAGATCCGGATGGCGCAGGTTTATCGTCATCATATTTCTTATATTGGATCAGTAAACGATCCCCTACTTTTAAGCCAGTATGTGTACGCTCTACTCCGATGACCTTGGCTTCAACCTCGAAATGAAGTTGGTTATAATTGCCCAAAACTGATTTCTCTTCAGAAACCTTCATTACTTTTATCTCCAGTTTCTCGAGCGCTTTATTTTGCAATGCATGCATCATCGAGTTTGAAATTTCTGCGCTAATAAAAGAAGTAATACTCGTTAGAAAAACGAGGGTCATGGTCAATGTTTTCATAGAAGGTAAAGTTTGGCTTTCTTTGATGGGCTTAATCATAAAACACATGCGCGAATGAGTATTTTTCTGTTAGTGTAGTCATAAGATTTACTAATCAGCGGATTGCCGCTGGTGAGCGCCTATGACTCAGCGTTGTCACATCTCCCCTACCCCGCGCTATGGTCGCCTGGCTCACTCACAGACTTGCTGCCTCTGCTAGGGATGGTTTTCCATAGGCCTAATGCCATCAGGCCAACTCCAACCGCCCCGATGGCAACGGAAACAGCAAAGGCCAATGTCCGCTCATAGCCCGGCAGCTCAAAATAACCCACGTAAGCCGAGACCAGGCCAAAGACCAAGGGGTAGCCCAAGGTGATTCCTGCCCCGATGGCCAGCGGTACGATGAACACGATCTGTGGCCCGATCATGAATAGGGCTCCAAGCGTTAGGACCACGGTGAGTAGAACGACGGTGATGATTTTCATTGTGCTGTTCATTGCCGTGCTCCTTTACTCTTTTGACTCACCACTTTCTTCCGTGCTGGCTGAAGTCCCCGTGCCCAACTTAGATGCCGGCTTGTCTTTCTCCCATAACTCGCGGACGGAAGCGTTCCAATCGGCTCTATCGATCAAGTTCTGAATGGTTTCCGAGTCAATGGCTATGTGCCGAGCGCTAGTGAAGAGCTCGCCATCTTTGTCGATCTTCTCCATGATCACATGCACCTTGCCTGGAACATTAGGTCCACTGAAACCGGCTGCCACTTCCGCTGCATCAAAGAACTCTTTCGCCCCCTCGCCCACACCTCGTCCTGAGATCTCGATGCCGTCTTCAATCAGCTCGACCTTCTCAATCTTCCTGCCCTTGGGGTGTATCGCATAAATGTGGAACCTATGCGGTGTAACGGTAGTATCAATAGCGATCACCCCATCACTGAAGTAGTAGATGCGACCACGCTCCGTTTGATATTCCCCCTGCCTTTCCCCGAACACCATGGCAAAAAT
>JAACFN010000157.1 GCA_009937455.1 Verrucomicrobiaceae bacterium
GATGGCCTGCCTTTTTGTCCGTAAAATCGATGAGCATATTTGTAGTTGTTTTTTCAGCCAATGGCTCGCTGGCTTCTTGAGCGCTGAGTAGATTCAGCGAGGCCCATAAAAGCACTACGATTATCGTTAGGTTTTTGGTCTTTATGGAGGGGTTATTGGTCATAGCGCAAGCTCGCTTGGTTCATCACCCTGCTCAGACTGCCATCCCGAATGGATCTTTTCACGATAAGCCGCAGCATTATCTCTGTGAGCTTGCAGTTTCTCAGGCGCCATCTTATCGAGCTGCATGGTCATCATACCTAACCTCGGTTGCTTTTTGTAGAAGTCGCGATTGGAGTCGATGAAGTCCCAGAACAATCCGTCCCAGATATCACACCAGTCACCTTTGGGATAATCTGACATTTTACGAATGTAGTTTGATCCACAGACATAGGGTTTGGTGACAAATTTACCCCCATCAGCAAACTGACTCATGCCATAGACATTCGGCACCATGACCCAGTCATAGGCGTCAATGAACATCTCCATGAACCAACGATAAACCGCGGTCGGCTTGACATGACAGAGCTGAAAAATCACACCCAACACCATCAGCCGATCGATATGATGGCAGTAGCCGGTTTTGAGTAACTCTTTGATCGCACGGTCCACCGGCGGCAAGCCACTGCGACCTGTGTAAAAACACTTTGGCAACTCATGGGTAAATCCCCAGAAATTAGACACCCGCATCTCTCGTCCATGCAGCTCATACATGCAGCGCATAAACTCACGCCAACCAATCACCTGCCGGACAAAACCCTCCAGCGAATTGAGCGGCACATCGTGTTCTTTGGCGTAATCGATGGCGCGCTGCACCACATAACTTGGATCTAATAATCCTATGTTGAGCATCGGCGTTAACAAGGAGTGCTGCTGAGTAGAGTAGCGCGTAGAAATAGCATCCTCGTAGTCACCAAAGAGCTCAAAGCGTTCCTGTAAGAAGACCTCAAGCCAAGCCTCTGCCTCCTCATGTGTTCTGGGCAGCCCCATGCTGCACTCACCCCAAGCATTCGGGAAATGTTCTTTCACCCAGGCCGTTGTTTCCGCGCTGAATGCATTAACCTCAGGCAGCTTGGGCTCGATATAGGTCTTGGGAAGTTTTTTGCGGTTGAGCTCATCATAACTCCAGGATCCGCCCTCGGGTTTCCCATTCTCATCAAGCAAGATACCCATGCGCTTTCTCTGCGCTTGATAAAAATGCGCCATGAAGGGTTTCTTTTTGCCCTCTAGGTATCCACGCCACCAGTCCTCAGGCGTGAGGAAGTTGGGTGTTTCATACCACAGTAAATTGATGCCCTTCTGATCACACCATTGCTGTAAGCGCCGGCTGATCAAGTCATCGACCACCTTGGCTACATGGATGGTGCTGAGCTTGCCAGGCAGCTTATCTAGCAAGTCGCAGCTGTGCGCTTGGCCAGATGGAATTTCGATGATTTCAGCATTGTAGCCAGAAACCGCTAACCCATCAACATAGAGCACGCCGGCTTCTCGAAGTAAGGCCTGTCTGCGAGCATGATGCTCAATCGGCCACTTGCTATCACTGCCATAAAGCAGGGGTTCCTCGATAAGAAACACAGGACGTTTTTTGTCCAGCGCGGGGTGCTCTTTGTAAAGCTGATGCGGATAAACCAGTGAAATTTCCATGAATATGTGCCTGCTAAGGTTTTTCTGCAGGCGGTTGGAGTTGCGCTTTAGCCGGCAACACCAATAACATTTCCCAGGTCTTTTTAGCGTCGGGAGTTCGGGGGCCATTGTAGCCCATCACCCGGTAATCTTCACTCCTTAGCCCCGCCTTTTGGACTGCCTCATCCAGTGCCAATTTTGCCTTCTGCATAGTCGTTCCATTCTTGTCCCCCTGCCACGTGTAGCTGAAAGCTTGCATCGCCGGCACATCTCGCACTTCAATTTTTCTACCATCCTTGCCGAGCTTACCGACCTCCTCATCTTGGTAGAGAAAGCTCATCGACTTCATACCCAATTTCTCACCCTTACTTCCTTTCTCCTTCATGCCCATCTCAACGGGTGAAGTCATCGGAATGCCCTCGCGCTTGATGTGGCGGAACAAACGCCAAAATGCAAAACTACTACTGAAAGCATCGGTATACGCTACGCGGTATGCGGGAAAACTCTTCAAAGAGACTTCATTGTATGGGCCGGGTTCAGGCCAACCCTTTGGCAGCGGTGCCTCAGCCACATACTGTGGTTTTGCTGAGACTTCAGATGCCCCTTGAGCACCATTAGTCTGAGAAAAATACAGAGTCAGAACAACAAGTGGCGGCACGCTTATACAGAGAATTTTCATCATGCGGGTCATGGGATAACGCCTATAACCTCCGCGTATAAGCGAAATCCGTCAATGCCTATTTCTCACAGGCAGAACCCGACGTGATATACCAGCTCGAGCCAGGCTGCTTGCCCAGCTTGAACCAGCGACCTTGTATCAGACTAGTGCTTGAAATGACGATGACCGGTGAAGACCATGGCGATGCCTGCTGCGTCAGCGGCGGCAATCACTTCCTCGTCACGGATGGAACCTCCAGGCTGGATACATGCCGTAGCACCGGCTTCGATCGCAGCATTGAGTCCATCAGCAAATGGAAGCATCGCATCGGATGCCATGATGCTGCCCTTGAGAGACAAGCCAGCTTCATTCGCCTTCCACACAGCAATGCGGGAGGAATCGACACGGCTCATTTGTCCTGCACCAATTCCAAGTGTGCGATCCATGCCTGAATAAACAATGGCATTGGATTTGACGTGTTTGACAACCCTCCAGCCGAAGCGCATTGCTCTGATTTCATCCTGCGTTGGTGGACGCTTGGTGACTACACGCTCTTCGATGTTATCGAGACCTAAGGCAGTGTGGTCACGACCCATCACCATCAGACCTCCTGGAGCGGAACGAATAACAGGGTCTTTTCTGACCGCTTCCCATGCATCGCTATTGAGCTTAATCAAACGCAAGTTCTTCTTCTTTTGTAAAATAGCACGAGCCTCAGGCTCAAAGTCAGGCGCTATGATCACATCCGTGAAAATCGATGAGATGATGCGGGCGAGGCCTTCTGTAAGCGGACGGTTGACCACGATCACACCACCAAACGGCGCCTGTGTGTCAGTCTCATAGGCAAGCTGCCAGGCCTTGCGTAAATCATCATCATGTTGACCGAGGCCACACGGGTTCGTGTGCTTAAGGATCCCCACCGTTGGCCGAACGAAGTCGGTAATCAGCTCGGATGCCGCTTCAATATCAATGACATTGGTATAGCTAAGCTCCTTGCCCTGTAGTTGAGTAAAGACGTTACTGAAATCACCATACAGTGCGGTTGGCTGATGTGGATTATCCCCATAGCGCAGCTCCTGATCGAGTGGCAGGCTGATGACAAACTGAGAGCGTGTTCCTTCTCCCGCCTGAGAGAGGTAATTAGTGATCGCGGTGTCGTAGGTAGAGGTGCGCAGAAACACCTTTAGCGCCAGCTCCTCACGCAGCTTGTGGGAGGTGTCACCATCGTGCTCATCCATCTCAGCAAGTATCCGATCATAATCCTTGGGGTCTGTCACCACGGTGACTGACTTGTAGTTTTTTGCTGCGCTGCGCAGCATGGAGGGACCACCGATATCAATATTCTCAATGGCTTCCTCAAGAGTGACATCATCCTTCGCTACGGTTTCTTCAAAAGGATACAAATTAACAACCACCAGATCAATCGGCGGGATGTCATGATCTTTAGCCTGCTTGAGGTGCTCGTCATCATCACGCTTATGCAAGAGGCCGCCGTGCACTTTGGGGTGCAGTGTCTTAACGCGTCCCTCGAAGAGCTCGGGAGCACCGGTGAAGTCGGAAACATCGATAACCGTGAGGCCAGCCTCGCGTAGTGTTTTGGAAGTGCCTCCCGTGGAGAGCAATTCGATACCGTGTTTATCGAGTCCTTTGGCGAAGTCGACCAGACCGGACTTGTCGGAAACAGAGAGCAGAGCGCGTTGAATAGCCATAATGTGTTATTGGTAATATCCCTTGAATGCGGGGCCACTGACCTACCCTTAGCAGCTATTGGGGGCAAGCCGAATGTGTCAAGATAGCCTATTTCCAACCTAATCGCTTGATTCCTCGGGGGTGGTAACATCCTCTTTTAACCATTTCCAGAGAACTCCATCCACCGGCCCAAGCAGCCATGCCAGCACAAATAACACGCCACCACTCACCACAACTGAGGCCGCCATGTTGGAGTTAAACCAAACGTGCAAATACAAGCCGCCTACCGCCGAAAGCAAAGAGTGCAGCGCTGCAATGAGCAGCATTACCTTAAGGCGGTAACTGCACAGGTAGGCTGCTGCTCCAGGTAGGAT
>JAACFN010000158.1 GCA_009937455.1 Verrucomicrobiaceae bacterium
TGCGGGGATCAAAAGTTTCGGTGAAACACGCATCATCTATCCTGAAGATACACAGCACGGCCAGACAGCAAAAACCCACTCTGGAAACAAGCTCACAGCTATCGATGTAAGCGGCCACATCAATCCAGCCAGAGCCTATTACTATGATGGACTGAGTGTTCCCGTCTGCATCATTGGTGACAGTGTGTTCGCTGGTTCTATGGGTAAAAGCCCTAATTCGGAGAGCTATAAACTGGCGCTAAAAACAGCAAAAGAAAACCTAATGACCCTCTCCTCGAATACGGTATTGTGCCCCGGTCACGGCCCTCTAACTACCGTTGGTCTAGAGAAAGTGCACAACGCATTTCTTGGCCTAGACTAGCCATGGCAATGCGTGCTGCACCAGATCACACATCCTCGACTTCACAGCCACAACCGAGCTCTCCACCCAGAAGCTCTAAAAAATCGGGCATCACCGCCCGATAGAGCGAGTTGTTGCCCCCTCTCGAAAGCTGGTTCATGACAAGATCAGCAGAGTCATCACTATTAGAAGGTGTACAACGTTCGATTTGATGTGACCCAGCATGAAGCTCCTGACGAATGTAAGGCGATCCCGCATCACGTGTGACACGCACCTCACAGTTTGCAGATTTAAATTCCATGATGCCGACAGGCGCAGACAGAGGATCTGCTACAATGGTAACTACAACATCAGATCCTTCTGTTGTTTCGTAATGATAGATATCTCCATTGTCACTCCCCAGAGGCAACTCTTTGCTCTGCTTCCAACCGGTCCTTTGAATCACCCATGCCACAAGTTGTAATCCAGCCATGCGGTGTTTGGGGTGCACCACTACTCGCAACTCATTCATATGCTGAAGAGCATTCGCCGCCATCGGATCGTCAAAAAGCCCTGCTACTGCCATCCGAATCTGAGAACTGCGCGTCCACTCAATATCCATCGGCAGAAGCGATTGTTCACTTTGCATAGCCTCACCTATACAGCCATAGGATTCCAGCGGATTTGCCCACTCAGAGCTATCGAAAATAAAACGATCAATGAGACTATATAGCCTTTCAGAAAATAAAGAGCTCAATTCGCCTTGCCACCAAAATACTAGTGGCAAATCACTATTAAGGTGAGAGAACACCGTATTACGCAATCTACCCGTGGACTTTCCTGTCAGCTGAAAAGCGATTTGTTCACAACAAACACTTTTTCGTCCATGAGATAAGTGGCAGTGTGCTGTTATCCACGCGCGTATTGATGCGTCGGGATTATTACGATCAATGCCGATTAATATAGCCCGGCAAGCATGCTCACGGGTGATGATCTGCACATGCTCGGAGTTTTTAATAATGGCTCCTTTTTGCTCAGAATAAACCGCTAGGTTAATCAGGGATGCATTGGTACTCGCTTTATCCTCCTCCCACAACAGGTGCAGTTCCTTATCCACATCAGCGATAGCTACCTCTTTGCCGAGGGCCATTGCGTAATCATTGTCAGCGTAATCACTCATCATGACGACCTCCTATAGCCTCCTCCATTTATGACCATTCTTACCTAATAAGTCATCAGCTTCTTTGGGACCCCAGGTGCCCGCAACATAGTCTGACATCACTGGCGGTAACTTGGACTGATGCCAAGCATGATGAATATGATCAATAAATTTCCACGCTTCCTCTACTTCGTCACGACGTGCAAACAAGGTAGCATCCCCTGCCATAGAATCCAATAGCAGGCGCTCGTAGGCTTCTGGACTGCCCTTGCCAAAGCTTGTGGCGTAGTGAAAGTCCATCTTAACAGGCTCCATACGCAGGCTTGATCCTGGTATTTTAGAAACCATGCGTAGGGAAATACCCTCATCTGGCTGTATTCTAATGACCAATACATTCCCTCCCGGGACTCCGCCAGATAGAGCATTAAATAAGACCGTTGGCGGTTCCTTGAAATGAATCGATATTTCTGTCGCTTTCTTAGGGAGCTGTTTTCCCATGCGCACATAAAACGGCACCCCACTCCAGCGCCAAGTATCAACAAGCACACGCAGCGCCACATAAGACTCGGTCATCGACTCTGGATCCACACGATCCTCTTCGCGATATCCGACAACATTCTCGCCATCAACATGACCGGCAATGTATTGCGCGCGCACCACGTTGTCGGCCACAAGCTCAGGGGTATCCCACTGGCGAAGAGAACGCAGCACCTTTACTTTTTCGTCCCTGACCCCGTCAGCTGACAAATCTGTTGGCGGTTCCATTGCGACCAAGCTTAGTAGCTGCAACAAATGGTTTTGTACCATATCTCGCATTGCGCCCGCGCTATCATAATATGCTCCTCGCCCTCCTTCCATGCCGAGGTTTTCCGAGCAAGTAATCTGAATCTGCTCAATACAACGATTATTCCATAGAGGTTCGAAAATCGCATTTGCAAACCGAAGCACCATGATGTTTTGAGCGGTTTCTTTACCTAAATAATGATCAATCCGGTAGGTATCACGCTCACGAAATGTTTTATTCACTACCTGATTGAGATGCTTGGCAGTGGGCAAATCTGTACCAAAAGGCTTTTCTACAATAACCCTCGACCAGAAACCCTTTTTGTTACGGTTGATGCCAGCTTCTTTAAGATTCTCTAAAATATCGTCAAAATATTCTGGTGCACTGGCAATGTAAAAGAGCCTGTGCCCATTTCCTCCGCGCTCACGATCAATTTCATCAAGCCGCTCTGCGAGTCTCTTATAGCCGCTGGCGTCTTGGAACTCACTCTGGTGATAATGAATGTTTTCAGCATAGTCCGCCCATATGGAATCATCATGACCGCTCCTCGAAACCTTTTTATTCACCTCTTCGAGACCACTGCGGAATTCCTCGTCTGATTTCTCCCGGCGTGCAAAACCAATGATCTTCACTCCCGCCGGCAAGGCGCCTTCAACCTGCAAATTATACAACGCCGGTATCAGCTTACGATGAGTAAGGTCACCGGTGGCACCAAAAATAACGACCGTGCAGGCCTCAGGGCGAGAGCGGGATTCTAGGTCTTTGCGAAATGGGTTGTTCATAATTCAAAAATCCGACAGGGACAGCTTGTAAAGAGCTGCGAAATCATGGGGTGCATAATATCAGTCTGGCAGATGGCTTATTGTAATAGTGTTGCGCCTCGCTTCAAGTCAAACCGTCCGCAGATCAGGACATCACAGCAAATGTCAGCTTGTCCTGCATCATAAGTCACTAGCCAAATGCCGTTAGGAATGCCACCTCGAGCGCCAGCTGCTCTTGGACATTGGTTTCTAAATTGGCACGCAGTTGCTCAATGCCTTCCATGCGGTAAAGCAGGTCATTGACTGCATGATTTGATGCTACTGATGCTGTAGTGGCACGCTCCGACGGAAAATCCAGCTGATCGACTGAGCATTTTTGGCGCACTACGTCCCCTACCCAACACACCAGCGTCTCAATCAATTTCTCACGTTCATTGAGATATTCAGATTCGGTGAGTCCCAGATAATACTTCTCACGATTCTTAAGCCAATCACCACTATCCGTTGTGTTTTTGTATTTTTTACTCTCCTCCTTAAATGCCGCCTCATTACACTTGCTGATTTCTGCCTTCTGCTTGGCTAAAATAGAGCTGAAGGAAGCCCGCAAAGTAAGTGCGGCTTGCAGATTCCCAATACCCTGCTTGGCCATAGATGCTAGTGCCAACAATAACGCCTGACTCGACTCACTGACAACCCCTTGATCGGGCCGAGCCATCAGTGGAAGTTTGACACAACGTGAGAGCACGGTGGGCAACAACAGCTCGGGCGCATCGCTCAGCAACATCAACAAGCACTCAGGAGGAGGTTCTTCTAAGGTCTTCAAAAATGCGTTTTCAGCCCCAGTGCCCATACGATCTGCACCAAGAATAACCCCCACCTTCCACTTCCCTGGTGCTGATGCCACATGAAAAGATTTTTCTAATATCCGCATATCATCGACCGTAATACGTCGTGACTTCGACCTCGGCCTGACAACTCTCACAAGATCCCCCTCCAGCTCATCGAGTGACTTTTCTTCCACAGTTTCGACCTCGCCAAACAAATTATTGCCAACTCCAGCATCTTGCGAAGGATTGACCATCTGTATGATCTTAGCCGCAAGCGCAGCCTTACCGCTTCCAGCCGGACCAGTAATGAGAAAAGCGTGGGCTAGCCTACCTCGATGGTGAGCTGCCTCAATCAAATCAAACGCTTTTTCTGCTGTGTAAGCCATGCCGGCACATCCTGCCAATCCTGACGAATTCGGCAACCTGAAAAGCAACTTAGCTTGCAGGAAAAAACAAATTCCTCCACCAGCGTCGTTATCATTGGACACCACCGAATAAAGTTCCCATATTTTACTCCCCT